>JANNKN010000624.1:0-10186 GCA_031396315.1 Deltaproteobacteria bacterium | reverse complement strand
CCTCGAGCCTCGCGTACGTCGGCACCAGCTCCGAGGTCAGGTTCGTCACCAGACTGCCGAAGCGATCGACGTAGACCACCTCGCCCACCACCGTCTTGCCCTCGTAGTGAGGCGCGGTATAGGCCAGGCGCTCGGGGATACCGGCCAGCGGTTGCCCCAGGGTGCTCAGCGGCATGCCGTTGCGACCTGCTGAGCGAGCTGCCGGGCCGCTACACGATCGAAGACCGCGCGCGCGTGTGGCTCGCGGTGCACTACCTGATGGTTGCGAACACGGCGCGGCAGGACGCGCTGGTCGAGTACTTCCGCGCGTGGGCGAAGGGCACTCCGAGCGCGGATGCGTTCACCGCTGCGTTCGGCCAGCCGCCCGCCGAGTTCTACCGCCTCGAAGTCGCGCGCTACGGAACGCGCGCGCTGGCTGCGCGGGCCTTCAACCTCGCAGGCGCGCCCGCCGAACCGCGCGTGCGCGAGGCGAGTGCGGAAGAGATCGAGAAGCTGACCGCAGAAGTGGATCGCGCGGTGCAGAAGCTGCGCTGAGCGTGGCGCGAGGCCCGCTCGGCGCTCGGCCCTAACTATTTGCGACCAGCGCCTGGATCGAGCGCCCGATGCGGCCCGCGCGGTCGAACTGCACGACCTCCGCGATCCCCACGCCCGCGCGGTCGGTCATCAGGCTCGGGCGGAATGCGATCCACTCGCCCTCGGGCGCGCGCTCGCGGTAAACCGTGATGTCGGCGTTGATGAAGCGCGTCTGCACCGCGCGCGCGTCGACGGCGCCGCGCAGGAACGCGAGGCGCCCACCCATCGCGAACGTCATGTCGCTCAGCATGCCGAAGCGCACCTGCGGCGAGGTGGCTTCGCCCGCGACGAGATCGAGCGGCGTGGTGAGCCACACCGCGGGGCCGAGCTCGTCGCGCGTCGTGCGCGCCTCTAGCGAGAAGTGGAAGCCAGGCGGCACGTCGCGAAACCACGCGGGCAGGAACTCCATGCGCTTTGCATGCTCGACGGGAGGCGGCGCAGGCGTCGCATCCGGCCACGCGCTCTCGAGCTCGGGGCGCGGCGCGAGCAACAGGGCGCTCGCGCGCGCGATCTCCTCATCACCTCGCGACAACGTGAAATCCGCGAGCGCGAGCTTGCGGCCGCGCCGCACCCAGCGCTTCGCGAGGCGCAGCGGGAGCTTCGGCACGGGGCGAAAGAGATCGATCGTGAGGCGCGCGAGCTGAAGGCTCGACTCGGCGGCGCATTCCTCGGCCGCGCGCGCGAACAGCCCCGCGACGGGGCCGCCGTGCTGCGAATCCGCGGACCACGGGCTGCCCGCCCAGACCGTCGGCGCGAACAGCTCGCCGTCGCGCTCGTAGATGTGCTCTGCAATGCGCGCGGCCGCTTCGGTCAAACGCGAATCGGCACGGTCGCGAAACCGCGCACGTGGGCCTGATAAGTGCGCGTGAGGCCAGCCTCGTCGACGGTGTAATTCGGAAAGCGGTCCCGAATCTCCTCGAGCGCGATGCGTGCTTCGAGGCGCGCGAGCGATTTCCCGATGCAGACGTGTTGCCCGTAGCCGAAGTAGACGCTGCGCTCGCGCGCGCGGTGCAGGTCGAAACGATCGGGCTCCGCGTACTCGCGCTCGTCGCGGCTCGCGGCGCCCGTCACGAGCGCGACGCGAGCGCCGGCGGGAATCGTGACGCCATGCCACGTCATTTGGCGCTGCGCGACGCGCCCCTGGTATTGCGACGGTGCGTCGAAGCGCAGCGTCTCCTCGATCGCGTCGGCGATCAGGCTCGGCTCGCGCCAGACTAGCGCGCGCTGCTCGGGGTTCCGCGCCAAGTACACGACGAGGTTCCCGATCAGCTTGGTCGTCGTTTCCGCGCCCGCACCGCCGAGCAGGTTGCAGAATGCTCCGATCTCGTCGTCGCTGAGCGTGCGCGTCGCGCCATCCGCGTCGTCGTACACTGCCTCGGCCATTAGGCTGAGCAGATCCTCCTGCGGACGCTTGCGCCGATCGGCGAGCAGCTCGCGAATCATTCCCTGCGAACGCAGAATCGCCTCGATGCCTGCCTGCGGCGGCAGATTCGTGTCGGGGTCACGCGCCAGGCTCTGCTCGATGTTCTGGCGGAACGCGTCGCGATGCGGGGCCGGAAAACCGAGCAGCAAGCTGATCACGTCCATCGGAAACCTCACCGAGAACTCGCGCTGGACGTCGAACACACGCTGGCCGGCGAGCCGATCGAGATGCTCGCGCGCGATCGCGCGCACTCGAGGCTCGAGCTCGCCGATCCGGCGCGGCGTGAAGCCGCGGCTCACGATGTTGCGAAGGCGCGTGTGGCGCGGCGGATCCATCCCGATGATCGAGAAGAACTCGCCGGGGATCTCGCCCTGGTTTTCGAGCGTCGGCCCGAGCCGCGAGCTGAACGTCTTCCAATCGAGCGTCGCGTTCCACACGTCCTCGAACCGAAACAGCGCGTAGAACTTCAGCTTCGGGTTGTACGCGCACGGCTGATGGTCGCGGAACCAGCGATAGGCGGGATATGGATCCAGCTGCATCTCACGCGTGTACGGGTCGTAGCTGCGCTCATCGGTGGGCATGTGCGCAGCATATTCCGAATGGCCCTTTGGGGTCAGACCCCAAAGGGCCACTTCGCTGCGACTCGCCCTCGACTCGCGTAAGCTGCGCGCCCTTCGACGGAGGCGACATGGGAAAACTCGACGGACGCGTGGCAGTGGTCACGGGCGCGGGCCGCGGCATCGGCGCGGCAGTGGCGGAGACGATGGCGGCGGAGGGCGCATGCGTGGTCGTGAACGATCTCGGCGTCGCGCTCGACGGCGGCAACGCGAGCGCAGGCCCGGCGCAGGAAGTCGTCGACAAGATCTCGAAGGCGGGCGGCAAAGCCGTGGCGAACAACGCGAACGTGACGAGCTTCAGCGAGACGGGCGAGCTGATTCAGACCGCGATCCGCGAGTTCGGCCGCCTCGACATCCTCGTGAACGTCGCCGGCATCATCCGCGACGGCCTCGTCTGGAAGCTCACGGAAGAGCAGTGGGATGCCGTGATCGCGGTGCACCTGAAGGGCACCTTCAACACCACGCGCCACGCGAGCGAGTGGTGGCGCAACAACCGCGGCGGCCAGTTCCGCATCATCAATTTCGTCTCGGGCTCGGGCCTCTACGGCTCGCCCGTTCAGCCCAACTATGCCGCCGCGAAGATGGGCATCGTCGGCCTCACATTCTCGTGCGCGAACTCGCTCGGACAGTACGGCGTGACCGCCAACTGCATCGCGCCGGTCGCGTTCACGCGCATGACCGAGAGCCTGCAGGGTAAGAGCACGCTGATGGACTACAGCCCGGACAACCCGCGCATCGGCGTCGCGAACGTGGTGCCGCCCGTCATCTACATGGCGAGCGAGCGCAGCGCGTGGCTGAACGGCCGCATCGTGCAGTGCGGCAACGGCCGCATCGGCTTGTTCGCGAACCCGGTGATCACGCGCGAGGTCGTTACGGACGGCGTGTGGGAGATGGACACGGCGTTCGCGGAGATTGAGAGCTCGTTCCAGGAAGCGCTGTTCAGCCCGAACCCGTTCGCGAAGCCGCGCCCCTAACAGATAACGCTGCGGGCTCGCACGGCGGCCGAGTGGCGCACGCTCAGAATCGCCATCGCGCACCAAGTCGCCAGAGTCGTCGCGAACCCGGCGTTCCCGCCGCGGCACGAGAGCCAAGCGAGCGCACCGATCGTCCCGAGCGCGAGCACGGGCCCGCCGAGAAATTGCTCGCGCTCGCGCCAAAGCAAGCAGAGCGGGAAGAGCAGCAGCGTCGCGTAGTGACGAAGCGACGCCGGATACACGAGCACCGCGAAGGCCAAGACGAGCGCAAGCTCCGCGGCGCCGCTCGCACGCCGCGCGCGCAACAGAATCGCGCTCGTCGCCGCGAACAGCACACCCCCGCACACCACGTAGGCGGGCAGTAACAAGGCAGAGCGCCCAGCCAGCTCGGGCTTCAGGCCTCGCAGCAGTACGGCGAGGAGCGACTGATTGATCGGCTGGGCCATCAGCGCGGCAGAGCGCTTCCCGAGCGGCGGATCCAGGAAGTAGCTCCCGACCAGATCCCACCCGAGCACGAGCACGGCGAACGCCCAGAGCGCGGCCGTCGCCAGCGTGAGGCCGACGATGCCGCGCCGATCGACCCGAACCAGCGGGAAGAGCGCCAGGAACGCGAAGATCGGCTTGATCGTGACGCCGAGTGCGAGCCACGCGCCACCGCGCAGGCGATCGCGTCCGCGCCAGATCAGCAAGAGCACGACGAGCAGCGCGACGTGCGTCTGCGCGAACCAGAGCGTCTCGCTAGTCGGGTGGAAGGCGAGCACGAACGCGGCGCAGGCCGCGAGGCCCAGAACCCCGTCGGCTAGGAAGAACTCGCGCCAGAGGAGCCAGATCGCAACGCCGAGCAGGAGAGCCTGCAGCGAAAACCAAATGCGCGTCGCCGGTGCGATCTCCAGCCGTCCAAACGGCACGAGCAGCGCGATCGTCGGCGGCGGGTACGGACTGCCGCGCGCCACCAACTCGTCGCGAAAATCCGGGGCGAGCGTCGTCTCAGCCGCCGCCGCTTCGAGGCTCTCCGGGGAGTACGGGCTCCCACCCTGCGCGGCGGCCCTTCCCGAGAGCCAGAAGACCTTGAAATCCCAGTCGTGCGGCTCCGGAAAGTGCCGGATCGCAGCGCCAGCCGCGGCGAGGGCTGCGATCGCCAAGAAGCCTGCGAGCAGCAACGCGTACCGTCGCTGCGCTGGAGGCCCGAGCCGCTCGCGGACGTGCAGGCCGCCGAGCACGAAGAGCACCGTGAGCAGAACGAAGCGCCCCGCGAGCATGCCGTTCGGAGCGAGCACCCATGAAATTGGGAAGCCGTTATGAGATCCGGAGAAGTCCGTGACGCCAGCTCTCGGAGCACGACGCCGCACGCCAGCCGAACCCGGTCCGGGCGCGCAGCCTCGACGCCTGCAGCTGGCTCGCTCTCGTTGGCTGGCTGGCTGTTGATGTCCGGCTTGTTATTTCACTCGGGCGCCGCTGTCAATCGAGCTCCCCTCACGTGCGCCGCTGATCGAGCTGCGCGCGAATCTGCTCGTGACGTTTGCGCGTGATGCGATAAAAGCCCGCGAACGCGATGGGGACGAGGTAGAAGACCGGCAGCCCGAAGCCCGCGACGAGGCCGAGCCGGCTCGTGACGTCGGCGCTGACCGCGGCGCCGGTGCCAACGGACGGCATCTCGATCGCGTGCTCGAGCAAGAAGCCGCCGATCATCACGCCGAATCCGGTCGTGGCTTTGCCAGCGAACGAGAGTGCTGCCGAGAACACGCCCTCTTGGCGGCGGCCGACCGCGAGTTCCTGCGCGTCGAGCGTGTCGGCGACCATCGACGCGAACATGATGCCCGCGGTCGTGTCGGCGGCGACGCGCAGTGTCGCGCTCGCGATCAGCAGTGCCAGCAAGCGCGGGTCGCCGTTCTCGGGCAACACGTCTGCGAAGCGCAGCCCGACCATCGCGAAGCCATTCGCGAGGCTGAAGAGGGCACTCGCGACGAGCAGCTTGTGCTTCTCGAAGCGCGTCTGGAGCGGGCGAATCGCGACGAACGCCAGCGCCGAGCCGGCGAGTGCGAACGCGAACCAGCGCAAATCTTCGGGCACGAGGCCCCAGAAGTACGTCTGCATGTAAATGTCGAGGGCGGTGCCTGTGCCCGCGACCGCCGCCGTCACGAGGATCGCGATCACGAGCAGCACGAAATCGCGATTCGACGCGGCGAGCACGACATCGCGCCAGAAGCCGCGCAGCGATGGCCGCTCGGAGCCGTGCGCGGGCTGCAACAGAAACGGAACCTCGCGAACCGTGAGGACCGTCGTGAGCAGCGCGGCGATCGCCACCACTCCGCCTAGCAATGGAGCGAACAGCCGATAGCTCTGCGGGTTCAGGTGTCCCTGCGCGAACTCGGGCGAGCTCGGGAACACGAACGTCCACACCGCGAGCACGAACGCCAGGCCGCCGACCCAGGCGACGAGATAGCGCCACATCACGACGGCGCTGCGCTCCGCATAATCATCGGAGAGCTCCGCGTACATCGCGTTCCACGGCACCGAGAAGAACGTCATCGCGATGCGCGTCGCGATCGAACCGACGAGCAGCCACGCGAACAGGCCGTCGTGCGAGAGGCCCGCGGGCGGCGAGAATGTGAACACGAGCGTGACGCCTAGCGGCAGCACCGCCGCGAACATGAACGGGTGCCGGCGCCCGAGCCGGGTCCGGAGGCCGTCCGAGAGCGAGCCCAAGAGCGGATCGGCGAACGCGTCGATCACGAGTGAAATCATCAGCGCGATGGCGGTGCGCGACGCAGGCAGGCCGAGGACTTGGTTGTAGTAGAAGAGCAGCAGCGTGCCGAACGCGAAGGCCTGACAAGTCTCGGGGAGCGCGCCGATGCCCTGATAGAACTGCGTGGAGAGCGGGAGCGGGCCGACGCGCGACTGCGCGCGGTGGTAGGACGGCGGCGACGTCACGAGCGGGAGGCGGAGCAGGGCGAGGGAGCGGGCGGCGGCATCGGGGGCGCAGCGTAGGCCGGCGTCATGCCGTCTGCGTGGAGCCCCCTTCCTCGGCCAGATTCAGCCTCTCAAGCCGGCTCGGGATCCGCAATCGCGGTGTACAGCAAGCTGCACGTGCACAGCGCGCCGACGATCATCACGAGATTCGTGGACGGCACCACCCAGCCGCCGAACGCGAGCGCAGGGAGCTGCAACACCAGGCCTGCAAAGATGTGCGGGAGCGCGAGCACGACGAACGGCAGCACGCGCCAGCCGCGTTTGATCGCGAGGAAGACGAGGATCGAGTGGAACAACAGCAGCGCGTACAACGTGGGCTCCATTCGCAAGTAGGGGCTCGAGAAGGAGTGACCCGCACACACTCGCGAGTTACGGGCGCAGCGTGGAAAACGAGCAAGCTGCGCGCGAGTTGCCGCCTTGCGAACGCGCTGCGCACACGTGCCGCGCACGGCGTCCCGCACTCCGCCAGCGTGAGCGCAACTTTCGGGCCTAGAAGTTCTTGGGTAGCCCGAGCCCGCGGCGCGCGATGATGTTCTTCTGGATTTCGCTTGCGCCGCCGCCGATCGTGTCGACGACGGTGTAGCGGTAGCTGCGCTCGAAGCGCCCACCGAGCGGCGCGTTCGCCTCGCCCGGCCGCAGCGCGCCCTCGTCACCCATCAGGTCGAGCGCCGCGTTCGCGAGCCGCTGGCCCGTCTCGTTCATGAACAGCTTGTACTGCGAGGCTTCGAGCGTCGGGATGCGGCTCGAGAGCGCGGCACTGATCACGCGGCGCTGCAGCACGCGCGATACCTCCACCTCGGTCGCGGCGCGCGCGAGGCGATGGCGCACGCTGGGGTCGCGCACGAGCGGCGCGCCGTCGCGCTGCGCCTCGCGCACCCAGCCGACGAGCGCTGCGAGCTTCTGCTCGAGCGGGCCTACCGGCATCATCGCGAAGCGCTCGAGGTCGAGCGCCTCGCTGATGTAGGTGAAGCCTTCGCCCACTTTGCCGACGACATGATCATCGGGCACGAACACGTCGTCGAAGAACACTTCGTTGGTGCGTTCGTCGCCGATCGTTTCGATCGGGCGGATCGTGAAGCCGGTGTGGTTCATCGGGATCAGGAAGAGCGTGATGCCGTCGTGCTTCTTGCTGGCGTCGGTGCGCGCGCCGACCCAGTACCAATCCGCGAAGTGCGCGGAGGTGGTCCACGTCTTTTGTCCGTTGAGCATCCAGCCGCCCGGCGCTTTCTCGGCCTTGAGCTGCATGTTCGCGGCGTCGCTGCCCGCGTTCGGCTCGCTGTAGCCGATCGCGAATTCGATCTCGCCACGCATGATCTGTGGCAGGAACTCGCGCTTCATCTTCTCGCTGCCGCGGCGAATGATCGTCTTGCCGACGATGCCGACGCCTTTGCCGGGCTGTGGCGCGCCCCAGCGCGAGAGCGCCTCGGTGAGGATGAAGTCGTAGATCCCCGACAACTCCTGGCCGCCGTATTCCTTGGGCCACGACATCCCGAGCCAACCGCGCTCCGCGAGCTTGCGCATGAGCGCGCGCTTCGGCGGCGAATCCACCGTCTGCGAGAGCTGCTCGGGGTTCGCGTCCATCACATCGGGCGAGTAGTTCGCGCGCAGGAACGCCTCGACCTCGGCCTCGAACTTTTTCTCTTCCGCGGTGATCTCGAAATCCATTCTACTCAGCCCTTCCTTCCCTGCTTCTCGCGCAGCTCGGCGCTCGCACGTTCTTCGTTGCGCATCGCTTCCTGCATCGAATGCGCGTGCCCGTAATTGATCGCGGCCTTGGCGGCGGCGACGGCGTGCGGCGGATTCGCTGCGATCAGCGACGCGAGCTCGCGCGCTTCCGTCATGAGCTCCTCCGCGGGCACCACCTTGTTGATGAGGCCGCACTCGGCCGCTTCCGCCGCGCCGATCGTGCGCGCGCTCATGACGAGCTCGAGCGCCTTGGCGCGGCCGACGATGCGCGGCAGCAAGTGCGTACTGCCGAGCCCCGGCAAGATGCCGAGCTTCACGAACGCGAGGCCGAGCTTCGCGCCCTCGGCAGCGATGCGGATGTCGCAGGGCAGGATCATCGTGACGCCGACGCCGATCGCGGCGCCGTTCACCGCAGCGATCAGCGGCTTCGGGTACTCGGCCAGCTCGAGCGGCAGCTTCTTCAAGAAATCTTCCTCGCCGAGGCGTGGCCCCTGCGACGCGTTCGCGCCGGCCTGATGCGCCTTCAGGTGCTCGAGGTCGACGCCCGCGCAGAAGCCGCGACCTGCGCCCGTCAGGATGACCGCGCGCACCGCCGCGTCGTCGCGCCAGGCGCGCAGCGTTGCGGTCACTTCGTCGCCCATCTCGGTGGTGTAGGCGTTCAGCTTCTCAGGGCGATTCAGCGTGAGCGTGCCAATGCCATCGCTGATGTCGGTGAGGATGAACTGCGGCACGTGCTTCACTCTCCCGTGTACGGCTTCCAGCGCGGCTTGCGTTTCTCGAGGAACGCGCTCGTGCCTTCGACCATGTCGGGGTGCGTCGAGTGCTCGTCGAGAATGTCGTGCGCCGCGTCGAGCCCTTCCTCGAGGCCGTGCTCGAGGCTCGCCCAGATCGCGCGCTTCGTGCGCGCCAACGCCGTGGGCGAGTAGCGCGCGATGATCGCGGCGAGCTCGCGCGCGCGGGTCATCAGGCTCGCTGCCGCGACGACCTCGCCGACGAGGCCGATCTCGCGTGCGCGCGCGGCGCTCATGCGCTCCGCGCTGCCGAGCAGCGCCATGCGCATCACCGCGTCGAGGGGAATCTTGCGCGCGAGGCTCACGGGCTCGAGCGCGGAGACGAGGCCGACCTCGCAGTGCGTATCGAAGAAGGTCGCGCTGTCGGCGGCGATCACGATGTCGCCGTCCGCCACGAAATGCAGCCCGCCGCCGACGCACATGCCGTTCACGGCCGTAATCACCGGCTTCCAGCAGTGATTCTGAATCGCCGTGATCTGGCTGTAAGGCGCATCCCGCCGCGCCGAGCTCGCGAACTGCTGGGAATCTCCGCTCGCAGTCGAGCTGATGTCCCAGCCCGTGCAGAACGCTTTCTCGCCGGCGCCCGTGAGAATCGCGCACACCACGTCGGGATCGCGCTGGATCTCGCTCCAGTAGTGCCGCAACTGCTGCGTCATCTCGTAGTCGAACGCGTTACGCGCCTTCGGGTTATCGAGCGTGAGCGTGGCGACGCCATCGGCCTTCGCCAAATGAACGATTCCCGGCATGAGTCCCTCTTTCGCTCCGAAGCGCGGCCGCTCACTCTTTGGCGATGATCGCGATCCCGCACGCGGTCGGGTGGCCGCCGATGTTATGGCTCAGCGCGACGTTTGCGTTCGCGATCTGGCGCTTGCCCGCCTTGCCGCGCAGCTGCTGCACGTTCTCGTAGATCATGCGAACGCCCGTCGCGCCGGTCGGGTGGCCGAACGCCTTGAGCCCGCCATCCGTGTTCACGGGCAGCTCGCCTGATAACTCGAAGGTGCCATTCGCGATGTGCTCCTTCGCGGCGCCCTTTTCGATGAAGCCGAGATCTTCGTAGGTGAGCAGCTCGGTGAGCGTGAAGCAATCGTGCACCTGCGCGACGTCGATCTCGGCCATCGGCTTCGTGATACCCGCTTGCGCGTAAACGTCTGC
>JANNKN010000592.1:0-30216 GCA_031396315.1 Deltaproteobacteria bacterium | reverse complement strand
CCGCCAGCAATTAGGTAGTTCTCGGAGATCGCCTCGAAGAAATCCGCGCCGGCGCCGGCGCACGCCACGATCTCCGGGTAGTGGCGCGGTCGCAGGCCGATGCCGACGCCCAAGTAAGGCGCCTCGGGAGGGCGTGGCTGCGCACCTCGCCCTCCCGAGGCCATCGGCTTGTTAATGCTTCTCAGCGGCCTTCGCCTTCGCGGCGTCGCACTCGGCCTGGGTCATTTCCATGACGCCCTGGCCTGCGCAGCCATTCTTGCCCGCGCATTCGTTCTTCGCGGTGTGGCAAGAGCCTGTGCCCTTGCAAGAATTCACGCCTTCGCACTTCACCTTCGCCTCGCCCTCGTGGTGATCGGCCAGGGCCGGTGCACCCGACAGGAAGAGAGCCGCGGCCGCCGCGGCGAGAGCTGCAGTCTTGTTCACGATGGAACCTCCGTGTGGCGCACCTGTGCGCCTGGTCGCAGTACGAGATCAACCCGCGACCGGTTTCATTCAATCGCATTCAAGATGCCGTGCGTGCGAGGAGCGTCACAGTCGGGGCGCGATGGCGCGCCTCCGCGCAGGCTGCAGGAAGATGATCGCGACGGCCGCGGCGCAGCCGATCGCGAGGCCGGGCCCAACCCATTCGCCGTAAGCAAGCGCAAAGCTCAGCCAGCGATTGACCAAGAGGCCCCGGAACGGCTCGGACTCCGTGTCGCGCACGCGCAGCTGAAGGGTCGGCGCCTCCGGCATTTCGCCGTCGGGGAGCCGCGCGCGGAGGCGAGCGGATCGCACCAGCTTCGGCAGGACGACGCGCTCGTAGCCCTCGCCGCGAATGAGCAGTTCGACGGGCTCGCCGGTCGGCAGCGGCCCTTCCATCTCCAACTCGATCATCGCGCCAGGCGGGACCCAAGACGGCGTCGCCGAGACGATCGCGGGAACGCGAAGCTCGACGATCGTGCGCAGGCGGAAGTACTGCCCGGCGGCCGAGAACTCGGCGTCAGCGGGCCAGAAGCCAGGGCCGAGCGTGGTCGGCACCTGGCAGCGCGCCCGCCTGCGGTCGGCGTCGAGCTCGCAGGCTACGGGCGTCGGGCCGACATCGACGCTCAGCGTCTCGGCCGGCACCGGGAAGTCGAGCGTGAACTCGCCGCCCGCGATCGAGCCGACGTGGCGCAGACCGGGCGCTGGCTGCGCTTGAACGGCGAGCGCGCTCGCGATCCAGCTGGCGGTAATGACGAGGGCGCACCTCACAGCGCCGCACTCCCGCTCGCCCGCAGTGCGTAGGCCGCATCCGAGCGTGCCCATGAGACGACGTCCGCGAGGGGCACGATCTCATCCAGCGCGACCGCGCCGGTGGGAAGCGCAGCGCCACTCACGAGTCGGCGTGCGATCCAGGCGGGCGGTGCCGCGGGGATGTCGAGCCCGCGGGCGCGCGCAGCGAGCTCCAAGCGCGCGAGCTCGTTGCCCGCGGCGTCCTCCGCGCAAACCGCCAGCACGCCGAGCGGCGTGCCGAGCACGCTGACCGCGCGGGCGAAGGGCACGAACGCGCGGGAAATGCGGTGCAGTGTGCGCGAATCGAGCCGCGCGAGCAGAGGCGCTGCGAGATGCAGCAACGCGGTGATTGGCGCACGGTCGAAGCCGAAAAAGAAACGCGCCGGCACGCTGAGCGCGCCGACTGCGGTGCGCTGCTCCGCGAACGCCGCGGGATAAGCGCCAAAACGCAGCGTTCGGCCGTCGCTCAGCGCGAGCGCGCGCAGCTCGGCGAAACAGCGCGCGCCGTCCGGCAGCGGGCGTCCGAGCGGCGCGACGAGGCTCGCGAGCAGCGCCGCGCTCAGCGGGTTTCCCGACCCGACGCTCAAGTACGCAGAGATGCGCGCGATCTCGGAGGCGCGCGGCGAGCTCACGAACGCGCTCGCGAAAATGCCCGCGAGCCCCGGCACAGTGGAAGCGCCCGCGCACACGAACACGCCCGCTTCGCGCGCGTCGGTGCGCCGCGCCGCCTCGCGCACGCGCTCGGCGAACGCGACGTCGTCCGCGAGGTCGCAGTAATGCGCGCGCGCGGCGACGCACGCCGCAACGAGCGGCGCGGGGTCGTAGAAGTAAGGCCCGACGCAGTTCATGACGAGGTCGCCCGCGCGCAAGAGCCGCGCAACGCTCGCCGCATCCATGACATCTGCACGCTGCATCGCCACGCCCACCGGCCCGCGCGCACTGCGCGACCCGCCTAACACCTCTACGCCCGGTACTTTCGCCGCGCTGCGGCAGACGCGCGAGCCCATCTCCCCGCCCGCCCCGAGCACGACGACGCGCGAGAGAGAACTCAACGCAGCCACGAACCGGCAATGCAGCCGATCACGAGGTAACGCATTGTCGCACTCGAGCACCCCTGCGCGGACGCGCGCGATGCCCCCGCCACTCCCAAAGCACGAATCGAGCCACGCAAGCGAAGCGCGCAGCCCGAGCGAAGCGAGGGCGAGAGGGCGAAGCCATCGTACGCGCCGCTTCGGCGCGCACAGCGAAGGCGGAGTCCTCGACGCCGGAGCGAAGTAAACAAGGAAGGATCGAAGGTCGCGTGCGCCACCCTAGTCCGCGCGGGCCCGCAGTGATCGCGCCGCCTACCAAACGACCTTCGAGCGCAGCTCAGGCGTCACGACGTCGAGGCGCTTCGCAAGCGAGTGCAGATGACAAGTCGGCACCGCCGGGAACAGGTGATGCTCGACGTGATAGAACATGTCGTAGCTCACGAACGACTTCGCCGAGTTGCGCAGCGTGCGCGCAATGAAATGCGTGCGATCGCAGTCGTGATGCACCGTCCAGACCGCGAAGAACGCCGAGAAGCACTGGCCGACCGTCATCGCGATCACGTGGTAACGGAGCCAGCCGTAGTCGAGCACGCCGAACGCGAGCACGACCATCGCCGCGATCGCTGCGAGCTCGAGATAAATCCAGTTCTTGATGCGCGGCTTCGCCATCGTCAGCGCGGCGTGGTGCAGCCGCACTGGGAATTGCGGGCCCGTAATTAATGCCTTCCAGCCGGGCATGCGCGCGCTCATCGCCTCGACGTCGTCGTCGTCCATGCAGTGGCGGTGGTGGCGCAGGTGATTCCACTGCACGGCGTGCATCGCGCTCATCATCAGCGGCGAGAGCACGAACATCATCAGCTCGTGGCCGCGCGGCGTGACTCCCGCTGCGTAGTGGAAGGCGTTGTGCACCTGGCGCAGCCCGCACAGGAAGAACATGAACGAGCTCGCGAGCGCCGGGGCGAACCAGAGCACGCTGCCCGCCGTGCCGAGCCACGCAAACGTGCAGGACGCCACCAGCCACGGCAGGTAGATCGCGACTTCATAGGCGACCTCGAGGCGCGAGAGGTCGCAGAGATCGCGCCACTCCACCTGCTCGAGGCGCGGGTCGCGGAGAATTTCGAGGGCCATCGGGCGAAGCTCCAGCTCAGTGCGGTCGGGAAGAAAGCAGCCTCCTCACTCGGCTGCCACCCGCGTGGCGCGAACCTAGGCGCGCGTCGCGTCCGGCTTTGTCGCCCACCACACCCAGGCCATCGCGACGAACTGAAGGGGCAGCCGGAAGTAGAGCGCGGTCGTCGTCATGTCTGGGAACTGCTCGGGGTGCAGCGCCATGTGGATGTTCGCGGGGTAGACGGCCACGAGCAGCGCGAGCAGGCCAAAACCCGCGAGCCTCCGCAGCTGCGGGATCAGGAGGCCGACGCCGCCTGCGATCTCGGCGACGCCGCTCAGCTGCACCATCAGCAGCGGGTAGGGCAGCCAAGGCGGCACGATACGCACGAAGAACGCCTCGTTCGTGAAGTGCCCGACGCCCGCGAAGATGAAGAACGCCGCGAGCAGGAAGAGCGAGATGCGCTTGGGCCAGGAAACCGGAAGCCAGGTCATCGGAGTTTCTCCCGCCGGCACTATGCCACGCCCGCTGGCGAGGGACCTAAGCGCTCGGCGCGATTACCGCCGCGATGCTGGTGTAGTCGACCGTCAGCCAGCGCTCGGGGCGGATGCGCACCAGCACGTTTGGGTCCTTCTCGTAGCCCTGCCACGTCGCCGCGACGTACGCGTCGCCGCCCTTCACGCCGAGATAGCGGCGCGCGAGCTTGCGCACGGCCACCGGGTCGCGCACGGGCTCGAGCGCAGTCACGGGGCCCTCGACGCTCACGTACTGATAGGGCGACGTCTCCGTCTGTGCGACCAGTGAGACGCGCACGCCGAGCCGCAGCAGCTTGCCCTTGCGCGAGCTGGCGCCCGTAATCACCCAGAGCTCGCCGCCCGCCTCGTAGCCGTACCAGATCGGAGCCGTGAGCGGGCCGCGACCTTCCTCGGCGGGAAGCGCGAGCACGCCGACGTGGAGGCCCGCAAGGAACGTTTCGCGCTGCTCACGGCTCATGCTCAAGGACATGGTTGGAGACTCCTCGCGAGAAGCGATAGTTCGCCTTCGCTTCTCACGCCATCACGCGCGCAGCCGCGATTGTGGTACCCAGCTCGCGCATGACCGGCGCCGACTCAGCCGCACACCTCGAACGCATCGCGAGGGATGGCTACACGATCGTCGCGAATGCGTTCTCCGCGCCCGGCGCGGAGGCGCTGCTCGCGGAAATCGCGCGCCTCGAGCGTGAGCTCGCGATCGAGTTCGCGACGGGCGCGTTCGAGGGCCGGCGCACGAAGCGCGTCTACAACCTGCTCGCACACGGCGCACGCTTCGAGGCGATTCCTGTGGATCCACACGTGCTGCCGATCGTCGAGGGCGTGCTCGACGCGGGCTGCCTCGTCTCGTCGCTCTCGTCGATCGCGATTCACCCCGGCGAAGTCGCGCAGCCGATCCACGCCGACGATCAGGCGATCCCGCTGCCGAAGCCGCACGTGCCGACGGTGTGCAACACGATGTGGGCGCTCACGGACTTCACCGAGGAGAACGGCGCGACGCGCCTAATTCCTGGCTCGCACCTGCGCGACCACAGCCCGGCGTACGGCTCGGAGTACGCGTCGATCCCAGCGGAGATGTCGCGCGGCAGCGTGCTCGTGTGGCACGGCAGCCTATGGCACGGCGGCGGCGCGAATCAGAGCGCCGCAGTGCGCGTCGGCATCGCGATGAACTATTGCGCCGGCTGGGTGCGACAGCAGGAGAATCAGCAGCTCGGGATTCCGCGCGAAACGGCGTCCCGCTTTTCGCCGCGTCTCAAGGAGCTGATCGGCTACGCGCCGTATCGCGGCCTGATCGGCCACATCGACAAGCGCAGTCCGCTCGAGCTGCTCGACGCCCCGGACGCGCCGAAGCGCAAAGGCGCGTTCGAGTTCTGACTCGCGGACGACTACGCCTCCGCCGCGCTGACCTCGACCGGAATGCCCGTCATGTGCGCTTGATTGCTAAGCGGCTCGAAGCTGCCCGGACCGCTCGGCAGCAGCGCGTTGGCGTTCACGCCCGGATGCTTTTGCGCGACGCGCATGCCCGTCTTCGCGTGGCCCCAGCCGTGCGTCATCGAGACGACGCCAGGCATTAGGTCCGCATCGAGAGCGAGCGTCGCCTCGATTGCGCCGTGCGGGCTGCGGCAGCTGATGCGCGTGCCTTCGCTGAGTCCCAACCGTCGCGCATCCTCGGGATTCATGTGCAGCGGGTTCTCGAGCCGCCCCGGGCGCTTCAGCTTCTCGACGTTGTGGAACCAGCTGTTGTGCATCCACGGATCGCGGCGCGTGATCAGCTTCAGCTGGTCCGAGCGCTCCGCCTCGAGCTCGCGGCAGATCGTCTCGGCCCGCGCGAGGCCGTCCCCGAACAAGGGCGGGCAGCAGTCGACCCTGTGATCGGCCGTCTGCAGCCACTCGTCGTAGAAACGGCCCGTCTCGAGCTCGCCGAACTGGATGCCGTGCGGGCTCGCGCGAAGCTCCTCGAGCGAATGTCCGCGGCTCTTCAGCATGTGCCCGATGCGCCCGAACAGATCCGGCTCGGGGCCGGCGTCGAGCACGCTCTTCAGCCCTAATTCCTGTTCGATGCGCGCCAGGATCCACCACTCGGGCTTGCGCTCGTCGCGCGGCGCGACCATCGCCTCCGTGTACTGCACGTAGGGGCGGTACTGCATGCCGAGGCCCGTGATGTTGACGTCCGGGCGCTCGAACATGTCGGCCGAGGGCAGCAGGTAGTGCGCGAGCTCGCCGGTCGCGTTGCGATAGAGATCGATCACGACGAGCAGGTCGAGCTGCTCGAAGGCCTTGCGCAGAACCTCTCCGCCGCCGACGGAGAGCAGCGGGTTGCCGGCGACGACGACGAGTGCGCGCACGCGCGGCTCGCCTGAGAGGATCTCGTCCGCGAGCAAGTTGCCCGGCAGCGAGCCGCGGATCTTCCGCATCCTCCCGTACTTCGAGTCGAAGAAGACTTCGCGCTTCGGGTCGACGCGACCGGCCTTCGTCGCGGGATAAAAGCCGAACGAGTAGAGGTTTCCGCCGCGGCGATCGAGGTTGCCCGTAACGAACGAGAGCATCTGAACGAGCCAGTAAGCGATCGTGCCCTGGCGGCCCATGTTGAGTCCCGTCGAGGCGTGCACCGCCGCGGCAGGCGCAGTCGCGAACGCGCGCGCGATCGCGCGAAGCTCGCTCGCCGCGATGCCGGTGACGCGCGCGGCGCGCTCGGGCGCGTACTGCGCGACGAACGCGCGCAGGCCCGCGACGTTGCTGCCGTGCGCGCGCAGCGTCGCTTCATCCGCGAGCCCGGCAGCGAAGATCTCGTGGATCAACGCGGCGAGAAAATACGTGTCGGTGTCGGGCTTGATCCAGGTGACTTCGCCGGTGCCCGCTTCCGGCTTCTCGATGCGGCGCGGATTCACGTAGCGCACCGTCGCACCGCGCTTCACCGCGGCCTTGAGCTCGGCGACCGGATCCGCGATGCCGAGGAAGCTCATGTGCGAGACGCGCGGGTTCTCGCCGATCACGAGCAGGTAGTTCGTGTTCGCGATGTCGGGCACCGGGTGCAGCGTCGCCGTGCCGTAGACGGCCTCCGAAGCCGCGAACTTGTTCGTGCAATCCTGCGTGCCCGAGCCGAACGAGCGGCGCGTGCCGAGCTGCCCGAAGAACGAGCCCAGCGCGGGGCCGGCGAGCGTGTTGAACGCACTCGGGTTCCCGATGTAGGCGGCCACCGCTTCCGGGCCGCTCTCCTCGATGATCGTGCGCAGCCGCTGCGCGACTTCGCGCGTCGCGTCGTCCCAGGAGATCGCCGCGAACGAACCGTCGGCGGCGCGCTTCAGCGGGCGCGCGAGGCGATCGGGGTCGCGATGAATCTCGAGCCCTGCGATGCCCTTGTTACAGGCGAAGCCCTGAGTGACGGGGTGCGCTTTGTCAGGCGCGAGCGCGACGAGCTCGCCGTTCTCGACGCTCGCGACGAGCCCGCAGGCCGGCTCGCACACGCGACAAAAGGTGGTCTTCTTCTCGATGGGCATGTGGGCCTCCAGCTTGTGCGCAGTCCGCAGCGTAATTGGGCCCGCCCGGCGCTGCACGCGGAGTTTCCCGCGCACTCCGCGTCCAATCCGGCGTAGGATGCGCGCACCCTCCGAGGAGTGATGCCGATGTTCCGCTTCCCCGTGCGTACGGTTCTCGCATTGCTCGTGCTCGCTTGCGTGGCTCCGCTGCGCGCGGACGAGCAGCCGGCGCCTGTGGTCAAGCGCGAGTCGAAGGCAGCGGCGCCGCGCAGCGCGACGGAGACGGCCGTGCGCAAGAAGTCCGTCCCACAGGTTCGCAGTCGCGTCGCGGCGCAGGCCTGCACGACCGAGCAGGAGAGCACGATCGAGGCAGCGCGGCTCGCGGCGGCCGTCCGCACGCAGGTCGCCGTCGACAAAATCCGTGGTCTCCATCCCTCGACCGGCGCCTCGGATCGACGCGAGGCGGAGAGCAAGGCCTACGAGCTGATCGACTCGGACGTCAACTTCGATCAGGTCCAGGAGATCGCCGAGGGCATCCGGAATCGCGTGTCCAACGCGGAGCTGCCGGTGGTGTGCGAGAGCGCGAGCAATCCGAGCTGCACGGTACGGACCGCATTCGTCGAAGACCTGAAGACGCCGATCCACATCTGCCCGCATTTCTTCGAAACGAGCTCGGCGGAACAGCGCATTCGGACCATGGTCCACGAGAGCGCCCACTTGGGCGGCATCCGCGAGGAAGGCGAATCGGAGAGCTATTGCGTGCTCTTCGATTGCAGCTCGAACTGCGGCGGGTTCTATGCCGCCGATTCGTGGGCGCACTACCTCCACTGCATGGCGGGCGAGACGCCCGACGACGCGAGCCTGTGAGCCTCCGCTAGCGCGGCTCGGGCGCGCGCTCTCAGCGCAGCGTCGCGAGGAGCTTCCTGATCCGTGCCCTCGCGGTCTCGTCGCTTGCGTCCTCCTACGAGACGCTGCGCGCGCCACGACGCTCGGCGCGATCGCAGGCGCGGCGACGCTAGCGGCGAATCCGCTCTTCCTGATCTTGTCGTTCACGTTCATGAGCGACGTCGGCTTCGTCGCGCTCTCCACGTGGAGTCTCTTCTGTTGGGCTGCGCCGCCTCCCGCGCAGGTGCGGCGTTGGCTCCCCCCGCCCGGGCGCCGGATGCTGCGCTTGCAGCGGCGCGAGCGCGAGTGACTAGGCGAGGGGCGCGCTCTTGCGCACCCCAAACAGCGCCATCCGGCGTTCGTCGTGAAGCGCGGGCACGAAGGGCTCACGCGCGCCGGAGAGCGCGCTCACTGCTATGCCCGCAGAGAGCAGTGAGACGGCGAACCCGAGCCCCTGCAGTACGAGGCCCGCGCCTAGAGTGCGCCCGATCGCGGCGCTCGCCAGCATCGCGAGCGCGACGGTGCAGTGCACGCCCGCGAGCAACGGAGCGCCCCCGACGGAGCGCTTCGGCGTGACCGCATAAGGGGCACTGCGCCGGCGCAGTGCGCGCACTAGAGCGAGCGCCTGCACCGGCCACTTCGCGCACTGCAGGACGGCCGAGCGCCAATGCACGCCACCCTCGCTCGCCGGGTCGAGGAAGAAGCGGCGCCGAAAGCGGTCGCAGGCCATGAAGGTCGCCGCGAGCGCGAGCAACGCCGCGAGCGGACCCATCCCTAGGTACGCTGGCGCCGCACCCATCAGCAGCAGCGCGGCGAGAGCCAGGTAGCCGACGGGAATCGCGAGCCCGCGCAGATAGAACGCGCCGTGCAGTAAAGCCAACGCGCGCGGCACGAACGAGAGCCGCGCGCTGACGCGCGGCAGATGGCTCAGCTTCAAATCGACGACGCTCTGGGTCCAGCGAAGCTGCTGCTGCACGTAGCCGCGCCAGTCCGCGGGAGTGAGCCCGAGCGCAAGGATCCGCGGCACATAGACGCCCCGCATTCCCTCCGCGCGGTAGCGCAGCGAGGTCAGCAGGTCGTCGGCGTCGTGCATCGCGAAGCCGCCGATCTTCTCGAGCGCCGAGATGCGCTGAACGCTGTGGCTGCCGATGAGGATGGCTTGACCCAGCGCGAAGCTCGCCATCAGGTGGGTCGAGTAGTACGTGTAGCTCTCTTCGGCCGCGCCACGCGCCACCATGCTCGCGCGCTGGTTGTAGTAAGCCTGTGGCGACTGGACGAAAGCGACACGTGGGTCGGCGAGTTGGCCCAACAACTCGTTCAGATACTCACGCTCGGGAACGTGGTCCGGATCGAACGCGGCGAGCACGTCGTAGCGACGCGCACCTTCCGCGCCGAGCCACGCGTTGTAGTTGCCGTACTTGGTGCCCGCGGCGAACGGCCCGCTCTCACGCTCGAAGTCCGCCGATCCGCGGCGGGTGAAGTGGCGCACTCCGAGCCGCGCGCACAGCTCCTTCACGCGCGCGTCGTCACCCTCATCGAGCACCCACGTGTCGTGCGGGAAATCCATTGCGACCATCGCGGCGAGCGTGCGCTCGAGCATCGCGAGAGGCTCCGCGTCTGGAACGAACGTCGTGACCGCCGCGACGCGCAGGCGCGGATCCGGAGTCGCAGGGTTCGGGCGCTCCATGCGCAGCAACAGCGCCCACCGCGCCAGCCAGGAGGACGACTGGAATGCGATCAAGAGCGACGCCACCACATAGCCCGCGAGCAGCGACGCACCGCGCGGCGCGAGCGAGAGCCAGTAGTACGCGAACCCTCCGATCGCACCGCCAGCGAGCGCGCCGAGCACCCAAAAGGTGCGGCGCTCGGCGGGAGTCATCACGGGGACCGAGGGGATGCCGGGCATGCCTACCTTGAGTGACGGTTCGCCGGCGAGCGGTTCGCCCGACGCACGCATTCAATGTGGCACCTTCGACCGGGTAACGATAACCGAGACGACTCCGGGCGGAGAGGGAACGACGTGCAGCAACCTGCCCAGACGACCGAGACGACGAGCATCTCGTGGCGAGAAGACCTCGCAACGATCGGGCGCGACCTCGTGACTTTCCGCGAGCTCCTGGTGCAGCTGACGCTCCGCGACCTGCGCATCCGTTACAAGCAAGCGGCCATCGGCATCGCGTGGGCCGTGTTGACGCCACTGGTCGTGGTCTTCGCGGGCTGGCTCGTGCGCCTGGCCCTGGGTTCACTAGGCGGCGCGCCCGCGGGCTCCACCTTGATGGCAGGTATCGCGGTGAAATCGCTCGCCTGGGCCTTCTTCGTGGGCTCGCTCTCGTTCGCGACGACGAGCGTCACGGGCAACCTGGCGCTCGTGACGAAGACCTACTTCCCGCGCGAGGTTCTGCCACTCGCTGCGGTGCTGGCGCAGGGCGTCGATGCAGCGGTTGGCATCGTGGCACTCGCGATCGCGCTCCCGTTGCTCGGCGTCGGCGCAGCGCTTGCTCAGCTCTGGATTCTCCCGCTCGTGCTGATGCTCGTGGCGTTCACCACCGCGGTCGCGTTGCTCTCCGCGTGCGCCAACGTGTTCTTCCGCGACGCGCGGCATCTCGTTCAGCTGATTCTCAGCTTCGGGATCTTCTTCACCCCGGTCTTATTCGACGCTGCGGCGCTCGGCCCGACCGGAGGTGTGGTCGCGATGCTGAACCCGCTCGCGCCCATTCTCGAGGGTCTGCGCCTCGCGCTCGTCGAGCACCATGATCTCGCGGTTCCGCTGCTCGCTCCGGAGTCCGGCGCCGTTCTGTGGACACCGCTCTACCTCGCGTACGCGGCGCTCTGGTCGCTGGGCGGGCTCGTCGGCAGCGCGCTGCTCTTCCATCGGTCTGAGTTCGTGTATGCGGAGTACGTGTGAGGCGCGCATGAGCATCGGGCGCGTCGAGTTCCGCAGCGTCTGGAAAAAATTCCGGGTGGGGCCGGTCAACGATCGGCTGCGCGACGTGCTGCCCGCACTCGCGAAGCGCGCACTCGGCCTCCGCCCGGGCGCCGCGGCGCTCGCAGCGGGCGAGTTCTGGGCGCTGAAGGAACTCGACTTCGCGCTTGGACCGGGCGATTCGCTCGGCATCCTCGGCGCGAACGGCGCTGGCAAGTCGACGGCTCTCAAGCTGTTGACGGGAATCCTGCGGCCCACGCGCGGTTCCTGCCGCACGGTCGGCCGTGTGGGTGCGCTGATCGACGTCGCGGCCGGCTTTCACCCCGATCTGTCGGGGCGCGAGAACGTTTACCTCCAAGGCGCGATCATGGGCATGCCGCAGCGAGAGATCGCGCGAAAATTCGACGAGATCGTCGCGTTCTCCGGCGTCGAGTACTTCATCGATACCCCCGTGAAGCGGTACTCGAGCGGCATGCACGCTCGGCTCGGCTTCGCGATCGCGGCGCACCTCGACCCCGATGTTCTCGTCGTCGACGAGGCGATCGCGGTGGGAGACGCCGCGTTCCAGCGCAAGGCCTTCGACCGCGTTCGCACGCTCGTGCAGCGCGAGATCCCGGTCGTGCTCGTCTCGCACCAGCTCGACATGATCTCGGCACTCTGCAACCAAGCGATCTGGCTGGAGCGCGGCGCGGTCGCGCACCGCGGCTCGCCGGCCGAGTGCATCGCGGAGTATCTCGCGGGCACGCGCGCGTCGAGCGCAGCCTCGGCTGGACAACGCGCCACCACGATCACCGAGGTTGCCTGTGAACCGAAGCTCGCCATCTCAGGCGGGAAGACACGCGTCGCTTTGCGCTGCGAGATCGCGGGCCGCCCCTCCGCGGAGACAGTGGGGCTGCGGATCCGCTCCGCCCAGTCGGGCGAGGTGGTCTTCGAGACGAGTGCGCATCAGCAGGGCTGTGCGCTGCCGGAAGCCGGTTCCTTTGCCGTGGAGATCGATCTCACCTTGAACGTTCCACGTGGGTTGTACGTCGCGGAGGCCTTCGTGTGGAGTTACTCCGCAGGACGCGAGATCGGTGCCGGACCCAGCGCGCGACTCGAGGTACACGCGGGGCCGGAGTTCGACGGCTCCGTCCAGATGAGCCCTGCGTTTCGCCTTCGCGAGCTCACTGCGTGACCGCAACGGCTGTTACGGTCACTTACTGACCCGCGCGCAGATAGTGCTCCTCTCGCGCAACTTCGCCTTCGGGATCGCGTCTCCATGCCCACTGCCGTCCTCGACATCGACGCTGCCGCGCTCCCGTCGGACATCGCGTTGCCGCGGCGCTACGGCCAGGCGGTCGCACTGATCCGTTGGCACGGGCAGCCGGTCGGACGCGTGACGCTGCCCGCCCGCGAAGGCACGATCTCCCCGGAAGCCCTGCGCGCCGCGGTGCACGGGGCGGCGGGTGAGCGCATCCTGGAGCTGCGCCTGCGCGAGTGGCTCGGCGTAGCAACTGACCCCGCGCCACCCCTCACGCGACCCGCGACGGTGGCGATCTGTACGCGCGATCGCCCCGACGATCTCGCACGCTGCCTGCGCGCGCTGCGCCGCATGCCCGACGACGGGCAGCAGATCCTCGTCGTCGACAGCGCGTCGCGCAGCGACGAGACCCGGCGCGTCGCTCTCGCAGCAGAGGTCGACTACGTGCGCGAGGAACGCCCGGGCCTCGACCGCGCGCGCAATCGTGCTCTGCTCGAGGCGAGCCACGATCTCGTCGCCTTCACCGACGACGACGCCGCCCCCGACGCTTGTTGGCTACGCGCACTGTGCTCCGGTTTTCGCGACGAGCGCACGCTCGCGGTGACGGGCCTGACCCTCGCGCTCGAGCTCGAAACCGAGGCGCAAGAGTGGTTCGAGCGGACGAACGGCTTCGCGCGCGGCTTTCGCGCCATCGCTTATGACGGAACGAAGCACGACCCGCTGCTGGCGGCGCGCGTCGGCGCCGGCGTGAACATGGCTCTGCGCCGCAGTGTGCTCGAGCGCGTCGGATTCTTCGACGACGCGCTCGACGCCGGTACGCCGGCGCAATCCGGTGGTGATCACGACATGTTCACGCGCATCCTCGCGCGCGGTTACTCGATCCAATACGAGCCCTGCGCGACGAGCTGGCATCGCCACCGGCGCGACTGGCCGTCTCTGCGTGCGGCGGTGCGCGGCTATGGCATCGGCGTGTATGCGTACCTCGCGCGCCAATGGCTCGAGCTCGGCGAGTGGCGCGCGCCAGTGATCGCGCTCGGCTGGCTGCGCACTCAGCTTCCTGCACTCGCGCGCGCGCTGCTGCGCCGGCCAGGCCACGTGCCACTCGACGTTGCGATCTACGAGCTGTGGGGCTGTACGCAAGGCGTGGGCGCATTCCTGCGCTCGCGCCGCGAGGCCGGCCCTGAGCGCAGAGGCGGCGGCGGATGACGGTACCCGCGCTCTCGATCGTGATTCCGACGCACGGGCGCCCGGAGTCATTACGGCGCTTGCTGTGTGCGCTCGACGCCTCCACGACGCCGTCTTCTCGCTTCGAGGCTTGGGTCGTCGCGGACGGCTGCAGCGACGATGCGCTCGCGCGGATCCGCGCAGAACGCCCGGCCTTCAGTCATCAGGTACTCGCGCTGAATCCGGGGCGCGGCGCCGGCGCGGCACGCAACCTCGGCGCCGCACACGCGCGCGCGCCCGTGGTGCTGTTTCTCGACGACGACATCGAGCCCGGGCCGCAGCTGATCGCGGAGCACCTCCGCTTGCACGAGCAGGAGAGCGAAGAGCTCGCGGTCGTCGGCGCACCGCTTCCCGTGCGTGCGCTGGACGCCGGCTTCGACGAACTCGCGGCGTGGAGCTGGTGGGAGGACGCGTTCGCGCAGCTGGGCGCACCCGGCCATCGACTCCGTTTCGATCAGGTCTTCTCGGGCGTCCTGTCCGTGAGCGCGGAGCGTTTTCGCGCGCTCGGCGGCTTCGACGAGCGGCTGCGTTGTCGAGAGGACCTGGAGCTCGGACAGCGCTGGCTCGCGAGCGGCGCACGCGTTCGCTTCTCGCGCGCCGCGGGCGGCAGGCATCACGAGTTGCGCAGCCGTGAGCGACTCGTACAGCGCAAGCTCGCAGAGGGCGCGGCCGACGTCACGATCGCTCGAACGCACCCGGAGCTGTGGCCGGCGTTGCGCCTCGCTCTGCCCGTGCGCGGCGCAGCCAACGCGGCGCAGCGGCTCGCGCTCGCGGCGCCGGCGCTCGCCCGCGCGTTCGAAGCCCTGCTCGGCGCGTTGCTGTCGCCGCTCGAGCGGCTCCGCTGGCGGGGCACGTGGCGGAAGCTGCAGGCTGGCCTGATGCACAGCGCGTATTGGCGCGGGGTCGCCAGCGCACTCGAGGGCGGCGGCCTCGATGCTCTGGCGCGCGCTTGCGAACGGGACGCGCCGCTGCCCGAGCCGCCCCTCGCGCTCGATCTACGCGACGGCTTGGAGGCTGCCGAGCGCGCACTCGATCGCATGCGGCCGTCCGCTGCGCGCCTCTGCTTCGGCACGTTACCCGTCGGAGACATACCGGCCGTCGCAGGGGCGGAGCGGCTACGCGGCGCGCACCTGCGGCGCGCGCTGGCCGGCGAGCTCTCGTCGCCGCTGCTCGACGCGTTGGCGCTGGCGGCGGCCGAGGGCGATTCGATCGCGCTCGATTTCGCAACGCCATCGGCGCATCCGGGGTTGCCGCCGGTCTCGGTGCTGATTCCAGCCTTCGACGCAGAGTCGACGCTCGCAGAAACGCTGGCCTCGCTGCAGTCGCAGACGCATCGTGGCTGGGAAGCGATCGTCGTCGACGATGGCTCGCGCGATCGCACGGCCGAGATCGCGGCAAGCTTTGCGGTGCGCGACGCGCGCATTCGCGTGGTGCGGCAACGGAATCGCGGCGAGGGCGGCGCGCGGAACGCGGCCATCGCCGTGGCCAACCACGACTGGCTGTTGTTCCTCGACGGTGACGACACGCTCGAGCCGTGCGCGCTGGAGAGGCTTGTTACGGCGACACGGCCCGGCAACGTCGACGCCGTCCACGGCGCTTGGGCGCGCATGACGCGCGACGGCGTGCGGCTGTCGGACGAGCACGCGGCGCGCGTATCCGACTTGTCGGCCCCGTTCGCGCACGCCTGCGTGTTCCCGATCCACGCTTGCCTCGTGAGCCGCGCGCTCACACTACGCGCGGGCCCGTTCGACGAGACCCTGCGCACCTGCGCCGACTGGGATTTCTGGCAGCGCGTCGCTCAGCTCGGCGCCCGATTCGGCTGGGTGCCGGAGCGCGTCGCGCTGTATCGAATGCGGCCGGGCTCGGCTGCGAGCGATCTCGCGCATCTGCTCGGCGACGGTCTGCGCGTCATCGCGCAGGGCCAGGAGCGTTTCGCCCGGCTCGCGGACGAGGTCGCGAGCGCACGTTCGCTGTGGTCGGCTTGGGTCGCCGGCATGCACTGTGCCCGCGGCGAGGATCCGCTGCGTGCCCTCCAAGATCTCCCGAGCGAGCGCGACGCGGGATTGAACCCCCATGATGTGGCGGATCGAATCTTTCGGGCCGGGGCCGTCGCCGACGCGCGAGGCCCCGACGCGTGGGACGAGCTGTGGACGCGCGCCGCGCCGGACATCCGTCGCTTCCTGAATGCACTCGAAGAGCGCTCGGGGGCACCTTTCCTGGCGCGGCGAGCCGAGCGTTTCCTCGAGCAGCGCACGCTAGAGGACTCGCGTACGCCCCGACCGTTCGCGCGCGGAGCGACCCTCGCATGCGTGGTCGACGCTGCAGAGCCGCTCGCGCAACTGGCGGTCGGGCCTCAGATCGAGCGCGCGCACGTGCGCGTGGAGTACGGGGGCCGCAGCCTCGGCAGTGTGATGGTGGCCGTTCTCGACGGCGCGGTTTCCGTCGAGGCACTCGCGGACGAGATCGCGACGCGCCTCGCATGGCAGCTGCTCGGCGCCCTCTTTGCTCAGGGTGGCTACCGAGAGCTTGCGCTGCTGCACGAGCCGGGCGGCGTTCTCGTCCGTCGCGGCGGAGTCGCGCTCGCGCCTCCACTCCCTCTCGCGACGGCGATCGATGCCAGCGCCCTGCACGACCAGGTGGGCTGGAACTTCTTCCTGCAGGAGCTGTGGGGACTCCCAACGGCCGACGGCAACCTGCTCTACGCCACCGACGCCAGTGCGCCGTCGGGCGCCGAGATCGTCGCAGTGAGCGAGAGCTTTTCGCTCGAAGTGAGTGACGCGATCCCGGATCTCGCCGTGGCTGGCGAGCAGGTCGAGCTGCGGGTGAGCTGCGGCGGAGCATTCGTCGGGAGATTCAGCGCGGCTGCACGCGACGGCTGGATTCGCGCGCCGCGCTTGATCGGTCTCGTGAATTTCGAGCTCGCGATCGCGCTGTCCCATACCGCCGTCCGCGAGCTGCTCCTCGCACCCGCGCGCACCGGCTCGCTCCGCGAACGCCTCGCCTTGGCTGCGCGAGAGCGCCGGGCGGGCAGACTCGCGGCGCCGACTCCGCCCGTTCAGCGGGTGAGCCGCGACGAACTTGGGGCCTGTGTGGCGCGGCTCCACTCCCCTGCGGCGGATGCGCGCTCCTACTCGCGACACCACTTCGAATCACTGTTCGCAAAGACCCCGGACCCTTGGAGCTACGAGACGTCGTTCGAAGCGCTGAAGTATGCGCAGACGCTCGAGCTGGCCGCTCAACGCCCGATCACGCGCGCCCTCGAGTTGGCGTGCGCGGAGGGGCGTTTCACGCTTGGCCTCGCCGCTCAGGCCCGAGAAGTGCTCGCCGCGGATATCTCGACGGTCGCGCTCGAGCGCGCCGCGCGCCGCTGCTCAGACGAGAAGCACGTTCGCCTGATGCAGCTCGACTTGTTCCGCGACCCCGTCCCGGGCGCGTTCGACTTGATCGTCTGTAGCGAGGTCCTCTACTACGCGAACGGAGAGTCGGGCCTGCGAGCGACCGCTGAGAAGCTCGCGAGGGCGCTTGCTCCGGGTGGGCGCCTCGTGCTCGCGCATACGAACGTCGCGCGGGATGACCCGCGCGAAGAAGGCCTCGCCTGGGACGTGCCCTTCGGCGCGAAGCGCATCGGTGAGATCCTCGCTGGCGCGACCGGGCTCCGTCTGGCAGCGGAGTGGCGCTCGCGCCTGTATCGGATCCACTGCTTCGAGCGCGCCGAGGACGCCGCGTCTTCGGCGCCGCAGCTGCGCGAGATTCCGTGCGGGACGCCGGCGCCGCACGTCGCTGCGCGCTTCCGCCGCGAGCGTTCGAGCGCGCCGAGCGAAGCGCGCATGAGCACCAGTCGGCTGCCGATCCTGATGTATCACCGCATCGCCCCCTCCGGCGCTCTCGCGACCGCGCGCTACCGCGTCACGCCGAGCGCATTCGAGGAACAGCTCGCCTATCTCTGCGACGCGGGGTTCGTCGGGATCTCGCTGCGAGACTGGCTAGGGGCGGTGGAGCATCGCACGCCGCTGCCGGGCCGATGCTTCGCGCTCACCTTCGACGACGGCTTCGCCGACTTTGAGAGCCACGCGCTCCCCATTCTCACGCGCTACCGCCTGCCGGCCTCGATCTTCGTCGTGGGCGATCGCATCGGCGCGACCAACGACTGGGACTCCGCGTTCGGCGAGAGCGTGCCGCTGCTCGATGCCGGCGCGCTGCGGCGGATCGCAGAGGCGGGGGTCTCGATCGGCGCACACGCGGCGACGCATACGCCCTTCACCGCGCTGACCAACACCTCCGCGCTCGCCGAGGCCGTGCGTGCGAAGCGCACGCTCGAGGAATTATTAGGCAGAGTCGTGGACACCTTCGCCTACCCGCATGGCGACCACGATGCGATCGCCGAGCAGCTCGTGCGGCGAGCGGGGTACGCGCTGGCGCTCTCTTGCAGACCGGGCCCCGCTGGCTTGCGCGAGCCGCGTTTCGCACTTCCGCGCATCGAGATCGGTGGCGAAGACGGGCTGGCCAGCTTTGTCGCAAAGCTGGGGGATTGATCGATGCAATTCTCCGATGCCTTGCAGCTCGTCTCGGTCGACCTCGCGCACGGTGCGGTGCCGATCTCCGTCGCAGATCGCTTCGCGGGCGCGCGCGTGCTCGCGCGCTGCGGCGAGTGCACAGTCGCCTGGGTCACCGTGGGCGCGGAAGAGGGCCGCGCCTCGGCGCACGCGCTCGACCGCGCGCTGCTTCGCGATGGAGGGGCCCGCCGGCTTCTGGTGGACCGCGTGTTGGGCCTGAGCGAGCCAGTCCCGACGACTCCGTTGCCGCCGATCAGCGTGATCGTTTGCACGCGCGATCGCGCGGAATCGCTGCGCCGCTGCCTCGCGGCGATCGCCCAGCTCGACTACCCGACGTTCGAGGTCGTGGTCGTCGACAACGCCTCACGCGACCGCGCGACGCGCGAGGCCGCCGAGAGCGCCGGCGCGCGCTACGTGCGGGAAGAGCGCCCGGGGCTCGACTGGGCGCGCAACCGCGGGCTCGCGTCCGCGGCGCACGAGCTGCTCGCCTACACCGACGACGACGTCGAGGTAGAGCGCGGCTGGCTGCGCGGGATCGTCGCTGCATTCGCGGACCCGAGCGTCGCCGCGGTAACGGGCCTCGTGCTGCCCGCTTGCCTCGAAACCGAAGCCGAGGTGATCTTCGAGCTCTACTACGGCGGCATGGGGAAAGGCGCCGCTCCGCGCCGATTCGAGCCGCGCGTGCTCGCGCAGCGCGATCTGCTCGCGGCGCATCACTGCGGCGCCGGGGCGAACATGGCCTTTCGTCGCGCGCATCTGCTCGCCCTCGGCGGATTCGACACAGCGCTCGACGTCGGCACGAAGACTCACGGAGGCGGCGACCTCGACCTCTTCCATCGCACGCTCGCGGCGGACGCAGTGCTCGCTTACACGCCCGCGGCGCGCGTCCGCCATCACCACCGCCGCGAGCTCGCGGCGCTGCGCCGCCAGCACCGCGACAACGGACGCGGCTTCGGCAGCTACCTGCTCACCGTGCTCCAGCGCGGCGACGTTTCGCGCGTGGCGACCGTCGCCTTCTCACTTCGTTGGATTCGTTGGCTCGCGGGGCGATCGCTGGCGCGTCTGCGTCGTCGAGAGAAAGTGCCAGCGCCGTTCTGGATCGCCGAGCTGTTCGGCGCTGCGCAGGCGCCCTGGGCGATCCTCGCTGCGCGGCGCAGCGACCGCCGTCTACGGCGCACACGATGACCGAGCGACTGCCCTCGGCGCGGGCAGGCTCCTGCCGATGCTCGCGAGCTGTTACCGCGCGATCGAGCGTGCAAACCCATGCGCGTCTTTCAGCGAACCGTCAGCGCGGGCGGCGGAGACCTGCGATCCCGCTCAGACCGACCAGCAGCAGCGCCAGGGTCCCCGGCTCTGGGGTGACTACGACGTTGTCGATCACGGCGCCGTAGCCCCCGGAATAGCTGGTGCTCGTCAGGCTGAGGAAATCGAGCGTCGCGCTGCCGTCGTCTGCAACGAAGCTGAAGGTCATCTGTGTCCATCCGAAGTTGGCGTAGTCCCTGCCGGTCGTATCGAACTGGAAGATCGTGCTCTGGCCGTCCGCCGAAACCTGCACGTCCTTGACGACCGGCAGGCCGTAGTTGTTGCCCGCCATGTCGAAGGTCACGGTGTAGGTCTGCCCCGCGACGGTGGCGAAGGACTGACGGATGCCGCCGGCGTAGTTGCCGTCGAGGTCGATGCTGCGAGTGCCGTCGGTGGCGGGCCAGTACAGAGGGTCGCAGTAGTGGATGTCCAGGCCGATGACTTCCCAGCCGGTGACGCTGGTGTCGCCTGCGACGAGCTGGCTGCACGCGCCGGCCGGGTCCGTGGACGAAGCCTCGAAACTGCCATTGGCGATCAGTGAGGCTGCGGTAGCCGGCAGAGCGCCGACCGCGACCAGCGCCAGCAGCACCCCGTGAATCGAGCGACGCACCACCCTTACCTCGATGCCCCCGCTCTCGTGATGTGGCTGCGCTACGGCCCGCATTCGTGGAAAAGCGCTCTGCCGGTCAGCGCAGCGTCGCGAAGAACTTCCTCAGATCCGCCGCCAGCTCGTTCGGGCGCTCCAGGGCCGCGAAGTGCCCGCCGCTCTCGAACACGCTCCAGTGCGCAATGTTGTACGAGCGCTCGGCCCACGCGCGCGGCGCGTTGTAGAGCTCCTTCGGGAAGATCGCGCAGCCCGTCGGGGTCTCGATCTTGCCGTCGCCGATCGCGAGCTTCGCGCTCTTGCGCTGCTCGTAATAAAGCCGCGTCGACGAGTTGATCGTGCCGGTGAACCAGTAGACCGAGATGTTGGTGAGCAGCTCATCCCGCGTGAATGCGCGCAGCACGTCGCCGCCGGGGCAATCGCCCCAGGCGCGGAACTTCTCGGCGATCCAGCCCGCCAGCCCCGCCGGCGAATCGCTGAGGCCGTAGGCGAGCGTCTGCGGCTTCGTGCCTTGGATCGCCTGATAACCCGTGCCCTGTGCATTGAAGTCGTTCGAGTACGCGAGCCGCTTCTGCTCCGCCTCGGTGAGCGCATCGGGCTTCGCATCCGGCGGCGGGATCACGAGCAGCATGTTCAGGTGGATGCCCGCGCAATGCTTGGGGTCGAGCTTCGCGACCCACGGCGTCACGATCGCGCCCCAGTCGCCGCCCTGTGCGCCGTACTTCACGTAGCCGAGCCGATGCATCACTTCGATTTCGGCGCGCGCGATGCGCTCGGGATCCCAGCCGCGCGAATGCGTCGGCCCTGAGAAGCCGTAGCCCGGCATCGACGGACAGATCACGTGGAACGCGTCTTCTTTGCTTCCGCCGTGCGCGGTCGGATCCGTCAGCAACGGGAGGATCTTCTGGAACTCGACTACCGAGCCGGGCCAGCCATGCGTGATCAGCAGCGGAAATGCGTCAGCGTGCTTCGACTTCGCGTGGATGAAGTGGAGCCGCTCGCCATCGACATCGGTGGTGAACTGCGGCCAACGATTCAGCGCGGCTTCCTGCGCGCGCCAGTCGTACTGCGTGCGCCAGTAATCACACAGCGCGCGCAGGAACGAGAGCTCGGTGCCGTAATCCCAGCCCGCGCCGTCGATCTGATCGGGCCAACGCGTGCGTGCGAGGCGATCTCTCAGGTCGGCGAGCGCGGCATCGGGAATTTCGATCTTGAACGGGCGAACCGCAGCGGGGTCGGACATGGCGTGCCTCCAAGGCGCCACAAAGGTGTCGCGCTTGGGAGTGCGTCGCCATCGTTACTCCGCGGCTTCGGGCTCGGAGCCAGGCGCCGGTATGAACACGTCGAAGGGCTCGCTGGGGCCCGAAGGGCTGCCCGGCGTTGGCGCGCGGAAGCGCATGAAGTGCGGCGGCGGGATTTCGCGCAACGCCGCATCGCACTGCGCGCCCACCTCGATCCGCTCGACGTGACGCTTGTGCAGCAGGCACGCGAGCGGCGGAGGTCCCGGCTGCGCGCTCTCGGCTTCGCAGTGCTCCGCAATCTCGGCTTCGCACGCCTCCGTCGCGCTCTCGAGCAAGGCGCGCCGCGCAACGAAGCGGCCGCGCAGCTTGTCGCGCAACGCCGCATTCTGCTCGGGTGTGAGCAGCGCGTGAATGCGCATCATCGCGCTGAGCCGCGCCACCGAGAGGTCGGTCTCCAGCGTGCCGATCTTGCGCGCGAGCGCGACTGCCTCGGCCTCGCTCGGACGCTCGCTCTCGAGCAGCGTGCGCAGCGCGCGCTTCTGCTCTTGCAGCGCGGACGCGATCACCTCGCGCTCGGCGCGGTGCTGCTCGCCGAGCGTGCGGATCTCTTCGATCGCCGACGCGTCGATGCGGAGCTCGCGCGCGTGACGCGAGATCATCTCCTCGGGCCGCGGCTCGAAGTCCGGTGGAGGACCGTCGCCGGGGAAAGCGGACGCGAGCGAAGCGGCGAGGCACGTGAGCGCGAACGCGAAGCCGAGAGCTCTCATGGAATCTCCTGACGCGAGTTGCGCGATCGAAGCGTGTGTCGGACGCGGCGCGCGCGGCTGCGGTTTACGAGTCGATCAGCGCCGACGCGAGCGCGTAATCCTCGGGCAGGACGTCGGCGCCGACGAAGCCCGCGTCGCGCTCGATCCATTCGGGCGCGAACAACACTTGCTCCTCGTAGCTCTCGGCGAACGGATCGATCGCAGGCGACGGGGCGGGCGCGGGTGCGGGCGAACCCGGCGCGAGCAGCAGCGCGGCGGCCGCCGCCGAAGCCGTCAGCCCTAACACCCACCAGAGACGCGCGCGCGACTCCAGCGCGATGCGCGCCTCGACGCCTGCGCGAAACCGCGCGGCGTCGCTCGGCGCCCACGCCGAGGGCCGCGTAGCCGCCTCGACGCGTTCGGCGAGCTCCGCATCGTCGCGCGGCGGCCCTTGCTTCGTCTCGTTCACGTGCATTCCTCCCAACAACTCGCGAGCTCGCGGCGCAGCTTCACGAGCGCGCGATGCAGCTGGCTCTTCACCGTGCCGAGCGCGCGCCCACGCAGCGCCGCAGTCTCCTCGAGCGTGAAGCCTTCGAGCTGCACGAGCGTGAAGACTGCGCGCTCGTTGGCGCTGAGCACGTCGAGCGCGGCCTCGATGCGCGCGCGCAGCGAGGGATCGCGCAGCGGCGCAGCCGCCGGGCGCTCGGGCCCGAACAGCGCGACCAAGCCGTCGCGCAGCTTCTGCTTGCGCAGCTGCGAGAGCGATTCGTTGACGACGACGCGATACATCCAGGTCGTCAGCTCCGCCTCGCCGCGGAAGCGCGGCAGCGCTCGCCACGCCTTCGCGAACGCCTCCTGCGCGATGTCCTCGGCAGCAGCGCGATCGCCGCGCACGAAGCGCGACGCAATCCGCACTGCGCGCTCCGCGTGCGCCTCGACCAGTGCTTCGAGCGAGCGCGCCGCAGCCTGCTCGCGCGGCTCGTCCGCCAGCGCGAGCGTGCTCTCGGCGTTGCGAATCGACATCTGCTCCTTCGACCCGCGAGCGCCGCCGCCGGTTTACGGGCTCAGCCGGCGAGCTTCGTGAATGCCGCCACGACTTCTTGGGGCGCCTGCACGAGCTCGATCAGCACGCCCTCGCCGCCGATCGGCGCGGCCTCGTTGCCCTTCGGGTGGATGAAGCACACGTCGAAACCCGCGGCGCCCTTGCGGATGCCGCCGGGCGTGAAGCGCACGCCGGCCTTCTCCAGCCACGAGACCGCGGCGTGGAGATCGTCGATCCAGAGCCCGACGTGATTCAGCGCCGGGTCGTGCACTCTCGGGCTCTTGGCCGGATCGAGCGGTTGCATCAGGTCGACCTCGACCTTCAGCGGGCCCGATCCCGCGACGGCAATGTCCTCGTCCACGTTCTCGCGCTCGCTGCGAAATTCGCCCGTCTTCGTGAGCCCGAGTGTGTCGATCCAGAGCCTACGCAGCTTGCCCTTGTCGAGGCCACCAACCGCTATCTGCTGAACGCCGAGCACGCGAAACGGGCGGGACATGAGGCCTCCGAGAAGCGCCTCACGATAGAGGACTCGGTTGGCTTCTAAAGAGCTGCCCGGTCCGAGCTACGGGCAGGCCTTCACGCCGTCGAGCACGTTGCAAGCGATCGCCACTCCGCCGAAGATCGGGCTGGAGCTGTTTCCGGAGACAGTATTGAGGCCGACACCTGCTGAGGCGGGCGCGAAGATTCCGACTCCCGTGTTCGCAGCGACGCTGTTGTTGGTGACGGTGCCCCCACCCAAAACCACGATGCCGTCAAAGCCGTTGCCCACGGCGATGTTCCCCATCGCCATGCCGCCCGTACCGCCGATCGCGATGCCGCTGCCGCTGTTGGCGGTCGCCACGCAGCCGGTCACGACGGAACTCCCCGGCGCCAGGATCCCCGTGTCGCCATTGCTGTCGGCGATCGAGTCCCGAACGCGACTCGCGGCGCCCACGAAGATTCCCCGGCCGGAGTTCGCGCGGACCTGGCTGTCGACGACGAGGCCGGCCACTCCGAGGGTGATCCCCGTGCCGCAGTTGCGTTCGACGATCACGCGCTCGATGCGTGCGTTCTGCCAGTCGACCTGGATCCCGTCGGAGCCCATTCCGCGGACGCGGCCGTTCTGCGCGACGAATCCCGCCGCCGCGACACCCGTGCCGAAGATCCCCTTGCCCGTGCCAGGTGCGGTGCAGATGTGCGTGGAGATGGGAACGCTATTGGGGCCGAAGATCGTGAAGCCGTTCAGGTCGACCGTGACGTCGTCGGAGCGGACCTCGATGCCGTTGGTGTTCGAGCCCGAGATGCCGAGATCGCTCGTCAGGCGGTAGCTGCCGCGCTGATTCAGCGTGATCGGGAAGCCGGGTGTATCGCTCGGCAGGCAGCCCGTCTGGGTGGCACAGACTTGGTTGAGTTCGATCACGCCATCGCTCGCGAGTCCCGCGCCGGGCGCGAGCAGAGTCATCCCAACGATGAGCCATGCGGAAAGACGGGGGCGGCGGACAGAGGCCGCGGGTGCGAGCGGGCGCATGGGATTCTCCGGTTAGAGTGCAGGCGAGAGGGAGTGGTACGCCGAGCCTGGGGGTGTCATTTCGCCTGCGCGAAAGGCCCCGGCCGCGACCCCTTTCGTGACTTCGTGAACCCACGTCCCCAAATCGGCGCTGTTACTCTGCCGCCCCCCATGCCCAGCGCCCCCAAAGCCACCGTGCACTTCCGCAGCCTCGGCTGTGCGAAGAACCTGCTCGACACGGAGGTGATGCTCGGCACGCTCGCGCTGCGCGGCTACGCGATCGCCGAGCGGCTCGAAGACGCGGACGTCGCCGTCGTGAACACCTGCTCGTTCATCGACAGCGCGCGCGAAGAGTCGGTGCAGGCGATCCTCGAGGTCGCGGACTTGCGCGAGAGCGGCCAGCTGCGCGGCCTCGTCGTCGCGGGCTGCATGCCGCAGCGCTACGGCGCGGCGCTCGCGAAGGAGCTGCCCGAGGTCGACGCGTTCGTCGGCACCGGCGCGTTTCAGCAGATCGCAGACATCCTCGACGACGCACTCGCGGGGCGCGGCCGCGGCGTCTACGTCGAGGCCGGGCGCACGCATCTCTACGACGACGCGGCGCCTCGAATTCTCACGGGCGCCGGCCACAGCGCCTACGTAAAGATCGCCGAGGGCTGCGATCGGGTGTGCGCGTTCTGCGCGATTCCAGGGATTCGCGGCAAGTTCCAAAGCCGCAAGCTCGAGAGCGTCGTGGCCGAGGTGAAGCAGCTCGCGAGCCTCGGCGTGCGCGAGCTGAACCTCGTGGCGCAGGATTCGACGAGCTACGGCAAGGATCTCGCGCCGAGTGCAGGCGCCGGCCGCCCGAAGCTCGCGGACCTCGTGCGCGCGCTCGACGCGAGCGACGTGCCCGCCTGGATCCGCCTGCTCTACCTCTATCCGAGCGCCGTCAGCGCGGACCTGATCGATGCGATCGCGACGGCGAAGCGCGTGCTCCCGTACGTGGATGTGCCGCTCCAGCATGCGAGCGATCGCGTGCTGGAGGCGATGAAGCGCGGCACCACCGGCGAGCGCCAGCGGCGGCTCGTCGAGAAGCTGCGCGCGGGCATCCCCGGCCTCACGCTGCGCACCACCTTCATCGTGGGCTTCCCGGGTGAGACGGATGACGATTTCGCGCAGCTGCTCGAGTTCGTGCGCTGGGCGCGCTTCGACCGCGTGGGCGTGTTCCGCTACTCGGACGAGGAAGGCACTGCGGGCCTCGAGCTCCCGGACAAGGTCCCGCGCAAGATCGCGCGCGAGCGCTACCGCGCGCTGACGAACCTGCAGGCGAGCATCCTCGGCGAGAAGCTCGCGGCGCGCATCGGCGAGGAAGATCTCGCGCTCGTGGACGCGCCGATCGGGCGCGACAAAGCGCAGGCACGGCTCGCGGGCCAGGCACCCGAGATCGACGGCGTCACGTTCGTGCGCGGCAAAGACCTGCGCGCCGGGGATCTCGTGCGGGTGCGGCTCACCGCCGTGAAGCAGGGCGTCGACCTCGAGGCGGACGCGCTCGAGGTCGTGCGTCCGGCTGCGCCGCGCAGCGCGGGCCCCGAGGTCGGAGCGGTCGCCGCGCGCTAGCAGTGCAGGCCGCGCGCATCGCCGCGTATCAAGTGTCCGGGCGGTCGACCGAAAAAGGGGCAGGACTGCAGGAGGGGCGCTGTGTCGACTTGGCTACTCCAGAGTTTCCCGCTCGTCGGCACCGCGCTGTTCGTAGGAGTGTCACTGCTCGTCGCGATCCGTCTGCTGCTGCTCGCGCGCCGAACGCACCGCCGGCCGGAGCTTTTTCTCGGGCTCGGCTTGCTCGGCACCGCCGTGCTCGGCTACGGCGCGATGATCAGCGCGGCGATCCTGCGCGGGTTGGATCGAAGCTTCTCGACGACCCCCCTCGATCGCGGGCTCCAGGCGATCGGTCAGGTCGTGCACGACGCCGGCGTCACGATGATCGTGCTGTTCGTGCTCACGGTGTTTCGGCCGACCGAGCGCTGGGCGCGGGTACTCGCAGGCATGCTACTCGCGGCCCTTTGGATTGGGCACGTTGGCTGGGAGTTCGAGAACCGATACGAGTTCGTTGGCCGCGGCCACGGTCTCTGGTGGCTGCGCTACGGCGTGATCTGGACGTATCCGATCTGGACGATGGTCGAGTCCTATCGCTACTGGGCGACGATGCGCCGGCGCGCCGCGATCGGCCTTGCGGAACCGCTCATCGCGAACCGATTCTTCCTGTGGGGCAGCGGCTCCTTCGGGACCCTGCTCGCGATCTGGATCTCGAGCAGCTCGTTGTTCCTGGCCGGCTCCCCCGAGCTTTTGGCAGCGTGGGTGCCCGCGATTCAAGTAGCGACGGCTGTGGCCGGCATCGCGACCGTCACGCTCTACTACCTCACGTTCTTCCCGCCGATCTTCTATCAGCGCTGGGTCGCGGGGTCCGCGCCGCTCGTCAGCTCGCCTCGGTAATCGCGCGCGAGCAGGTAGCGCTCGGTCGTGCCCTTCCGGCTCGCCTTCGGCTTCACGACCTTGGTCGTCTCGAAGCGCTTGCGAACACCCAGCTCGAACGCGTGTGCCTCGGGGCACTCGAGCAGCTTCACGAGCAGCGTGCCGCCTGGCGCAATCAGCTGCGGATAGGCTGCGGCGACCGCATCGAGCAGCACCTCTTCGCGTGCGCGATCGGTTGCGCGGATCCCGGTGAGCTTCGGCGCAGCGTCACAGAGCACGACGTCGAAGCGCGCACCGGAGCGCTCGAGAAGCGCTGCGATTACGCTGGGTTCGCCCAGATCCCCCGAGAGTGCGAACACATTCGCGAGGGAGAGCGGGGGGTCGATCGGGGCGATGTCTACGCCCACCACGCGGCCCTCGAGACCGACGCGCTGCGCCGCCACCTGAAGCCAGCCGCCGGGCCAGCAGCCGAGATCCGCAACGCGCGCGCCGCGGCGCAACAGGCGCTGCGTATCGTCGATCTCGAGCAGTTTGTACGCCGCCCGCGACCGGTACCCCTCCGCCTTCGCGAGCTGGTGGTAGTGGTCTTTGCGGTCGTAGGTGGGCAGGGGGTTACCGCCGAAGAGCGGCGCGGCCAGCGCGAAGGGAACCGCGGCTCCCAGTCATCGAGGCCACTGTTCGACTCCGCTCGGCTTCGCCTCGCTGCGCGCTTCGCTTGCCTAGCGAACCGCGTCGCGAACCTTCACGACGGCGTTGTTGTGGCCGGGCACCGCGCCGCGAACGAGCAGCAAGTTCCGCTCGGAGTCCACGCGAATCACGAGCAGGTTGCGCGTGGTCACGCGCTCGTCGCCCATGTGGCCGTACATGCGCTTGTTCTTGTGCACGCGGCCCGGGTAGGAGCGCTGGCCGATCGAGCCCGGCCGGCGGCTGCCTTCATGCGAACCGTGCGTCCACTTCTTGATGTGGAAGTGGAAGCGCTTCACGACGCCCTGGGTACCACGGCCCTTCGAGGTACCGATCACGTCCACTCGCTGGCCGGCCTTGAACAGGCTCTCGGCCGAGACCAACGCGCCAACTTCATGCTGCGCCACGGCGTGCGCATCGAGCCGGCTCTCGCGAATCATGCGCTGCACGGCGACGCCCGCCTTCTTGAAGTGGCCGACCTCCGCCTTGGTGATCGTCTTCTCGCGGCGGGTACCCATGCCGAGTTGGAGGGCGGTGTAGCCGTCGCGCTCGGGGCTGCGTTTCAGGACGACGGTGTTCGGGGCGGCATCCAGCACGGTCACGGGGATGCACTCACCGGTCTCAGTGAACACGCGGGTCATGCCGATCTTGCGGCACAAGAGTTCGATGGCCACGATCGCTCTCCAAACGGTGATGAGGGCACGGCGGGGAACGGATTGCGTCCCGCTCACGCGCCCGACGGGGACTCGGCTGGGCTGAAGGGCCGCGCATCATAAGAGGGGGCCTAGATGGTGTCTAGGGGAGAAGCCGCCGGGAAGCGGCGTCATGCCGTGGTTTTGATCCCGGGTGACGGGATCGGACCCGAGGTGACCGACGCCGCCTGCGCCGTGATCGCGGCGGCGGGGGTACGGGTCGACTGGGAGCTCGCCGAGGCGGGCGCCGACGTCGTCGCCAAGTACGGAACCCCCGTGCCCGAGAGCGTCCTCCATGCCGTCCGCCGCGCGGGAGTGGCGCTCAAAGGTCCGATTGGCACGCCCGTCGGAGGCGGTTTCAAGAGCGCAAACGTCACCCTGCGCCAATCGCTCGACCTGTTCGCCTCGGTCCGCCCGGTGAAGACCCTCCCGGGGGTGCCGACCCGCTACGAGGGCGTCGACCTCGTGCTGGTGCGCGAGAACACCGAGGACCTGTATGCCGGCCTCGAGCACCGCGTGGCGCCGGGCATCGTCGAGAGCTTGAAGATCGTCACCGAGGCCGCGTGCCTGCGCATCGCCGAGTACGCCTTCGCGTTGGCCGAGCGCGAGGGGCGGCGCGAGGGGCGGCGCGAGGTCGCCGCGGTGCACAAGGCCAACATCATGAAGATGAGCGACGGGCTCTTCCTCGAGTGCGCGCGCCGCGTCTCGAAGCGGCACGCGAGCATCGGTTTTCGCGAAATCATCGTCGACAACTGCGCGATGCAGCTCGTGAAGGATCCGACGCAGTTCGACGTGCTGGTGCTCGGCAACTTGTATGGCGACATCTTGTCGGATCTCTGCGCGGGCCTGGTCGGCGGCCTCGGCGTCGTGCCCGGCGCGAACGTGGGCGAATCGTGCGCGATCTTCGAGGCGGTGCACGGCAGCGCGCCCGACATCGCGGGCAAGGGCTTCGCGAATCCGACCGCGGTGATTCTGTCGAGCGTGATGTTGCTGCGACATCTCGACGAGAACGACGCCGCGCAGCGCGTCGAGAAGGCCGTGCACGCGACCCTCGCGGAGCGCACGAATCACACGCGCGACCTCGGCGGCAGCGCGAGCACCGATGCATTCACGCGCGCCGTGATCGCACACCTCGGCTGAGCTTGTTACGCCCTGCACTCGTGCTCGGTCTCGACGGTGCCACGTTCGACGTGCTCCGCCCGCTCGCCGAGGCCGGCCGGCTGCCGAACCTCGCCCGCTGGATGGCCGAGGGAGCGCACGCGCCGCTCGCGAGCACGCTGCCTGCGATGACGTTCCCCGCGTGGTCGAGCTTTTGGACTGGCCTCGCGCCCGGCCGCCACGGGCTCTTCGACTTCACGCAAAAGGTGCACGGCGCGTATGCGCTTCGCTTCGCGAACGCCGCCGATCGTGCGGGCGCTTCGCTGGCGCGCCGCGTGTGCGACGCGGGCGGCAGCGTGCTGGTGTTAGGGCTGCCCGCGACCTTCCCGCCTGAGCCGCTGCGCGGGCTGCTGGTGGCGGGCTGGGATGCGCCCGTTTCCGCGGGCAGCGACGCGGCGCGCGCCTCCGACCCCGCGCTGTATCGCGCGATCGAGCAGCGCGTCGGGCCGTGGATGACGCCCGATCTCGACGAGAGCGCGCACGGCGAGGCGTGGCACGAGCGCGCACTCGACCTGCTACTCGCGCGCATCGAGCGCAAGACGCGCTTCGCGCTCGAGGCGCTCGCGCAGCTGCGCGCGCGCGGCGACGCGCCAGACCT
>JANNKN010000584.1:0-12007 GCA_031396315.1 Deltaproteobacteria bacterium | reverse complement strand
CCTCGACGTGGTGGCGCCCGACGGACGCCGCGGCGTCTTCGAGCCGAACGCCCGCTGGGTGTCGGGCGAGCTCGGCGAGGCGAACCCGCACATGTGCAACCTCGTCGGTGGGCGCCAGCTCCCGCCTTCGGCGATGGACGTGCGTGGCCGGTCGCGCGTCGCGGCGTCGTCCAGCATCGATCCGCTCGACGTCGTCGGCCAGCACCGCGCGATGGCGTCGATGCAGCGCGAGAACTACCGCACGGTGATCGGCGATCTCGCGGACCAAGCCGCCGACATCGAGTTCGCGCCCGTCTACTTCACGCTCTTCCCGAACTTCCATCCCTGGGGCTCGTTCAACCGGATCGTCTACCGCTTCCGGCCCAACGGAAACAATCCGGACGAGAGCATCATGGAGTGCATGTACATGGCGCCGATTCCGGCGGACGGGAAGCACCCGAAGAGCCTGCCGATCCACTGGCTCGGAGCGGACGACGACTGGCTGGAAGCTCCCGAGCTGGGAATGCTCGCGAAGGTCTTCAATCAGGACTCACGCAACATCCCGTTCGTGCAGCAAGGCCTGCACGCGACGCGCATGGCGAACCTCCAGCTCGCTTCGTACAACGAGACGAAGCTGCGGCACTTCCACAAGCTGCTCGACGAGTGGATCCAGAAGCCGTGAGCTGCTGAAGCCGATGAGCTTGCTGACCGAAGAACATCGCCGCTGGATCGGCCGCGAGGATCCGCCGATCAGCGTCGAGGTCAGCCGTCGCGACATCGTCAAGTATGCCGTCGCGACGGACCAGCGGCTGCCGAAGTATCTGCGCGGCGACGAAGCGCCGCCGATGTTCGTCTTCAATCTGTTCGGGGCGCTGCGCCCGCCGAACGAGCTGCGCGAGGACGGCCTCCCACGCGGGCAGCGCGACGGGCCGGCATTGCCGCTGAAGCGTGTGATGGCCGGCGGTACCGAGCTGATCCGGCACCGCCCGATCCGCCCCGGTGATCGCCTCACCGCGACCACGCGCCTGACGGATCTGTTCGAGAAGTCGGGCAGCCAGGGGCCGTTGATCTTCAGCGTTCGCACCCTGCGCGTCGTCGACGCGAAGGGCGAGCTTGTGCTCGAAGAGATCCAGACTTCGATCGCGAGGTGAACGTGCCGCTGCGCGTGAAGGACATTCGCGTCGGCGATGCGCTGCCGACGCGCTCGCACACGCCGACGAGCGTGAGCCTGTTCCTCTACAACGCCGCCGTCTGGAACCCGCACCGAATCCACTACGACGAGGCCTACACGACGCAGGTCGAGAAGCATCCGGGCATCGTGATCGACGGGCCGCTGCAGGGTGATTGGCTCGCGCAGTGCGTCGTCAACTGGCTCGGCGAGGACGGCGAGCTGCTGCGCTTCGCATACAGCAATCGACGCGCCAGCCACTTGGGCGAGACGCTCACGAGCGGTGGCCGGGTGACGGCGGTCGACCCGGGCGAACGGCTCGTGACGGTCGAGCTCTTCGTCGAGAACGCGCGGGGCGAGGTGACGTCCCCAGGAACCGCGACCCTTCGCTTGCGGGAGTAGTCGTGCGCCTTCGGGGCGTGAGCGCCGATCGCACGCGGCTGCGTACAATGTGAGCCGCCGCGCCCCTTGGCGCGATCCCGAGGAGCGGACGCGGTGAGCAGGAAATTCGATCTCGCACAACTCGCGCGCGCCCTCGTCGCCGCCGCGCTCGCGCTGCCCAGCCTGGCGTCCGCCGCGGTCGAGGAAATCGTCGTGACCGCTGCGCGCGCCCCGCAGGACGCGTCGGTCGTGCCGCTCGCCATCTCGGTACTCGGCGGCGACGACATCCAGCGCCGCCAGCTACTCGGCCTCGACGAATCGATGGCGCGCGTGCCCGGGATGTTCTTCTCCAACCGATACAACTACTCGCGAGATCTGCGCATCTCGATCCGCGGCTTCGGCGCGCGCGCGAACTTCGGCGTGCGCGGCATCAAGGTGAACGTCGACGGCATCCCCTCCACCGCGGCCGACGGCCAGACTTCGCTCGACGATCTCGATCTCAGCGCGGTCGACCGCATCGAAGTGATCCGCGGGCCGGCCTCGGCGCTCTACGGCGCGTCGGCGGGCGGCGTGATCAACATCTTCACCGAGAGCGGCCCCGAGCTTCCGTTCGTCGAAGCCGGCGTCTCCTTCGGCGATTTCGACTTCGGCCGATACCAGCTGAAGACGGGCGGACAGGCCGGGCAGCTCGACTACTTCTTCAACGCTTCGTACTTGAATTACGAGGGCTACCGCGGCCACTCCGAAGTCGAGCACGGCACGCTGAACGGGAAGCTCCGTTATGAGCTCGGCGACGGCTCGGTCGCGCAGCTGATCTTTCGCGCCGCGGATTCACCTACCGCCGACGATGCCGGTGGGCTGAACGCCGCCGAGGTCGCGACGGATCGGCGCCAGCCGCGCCTGCGCAACGTGCAGCTCGACGCCGGCGAGGCGGTGAAGGAGCAGAAGCTCGGGCTCTCGTGGGAGAAGGCCTGGGGCGTGCACGCGCTCAGCGTCCGTAATTACTACAACTGGCGCGATTTCGACGCGAACTTGCCGCTGACACCGGCGCTCGGCACCGGCATCGTGCACTTCGACCGCTTCTTCCTCGGCGGCGGCGGCCAGTACAGCAACGCGACGCCGCTGTTCGGGCTCGAGAACCGGCTGACGGTCGGCTTCGACGTCGATTCGATGACGGACGATCGCCAGCGTTGGGACAACATCGACGGCGACCGCGGGCCGCTCGGCTTCGACCAGGACGAAATTGCGAACAGCGTCGGCGTGTTCCTTCAGAACGAGCTCGCGCTCGGCGAGCGAGTCCACGTGCAGGTCGGCGTTCGCTACGACCACATCCGCTACGAAGTCGACGACCGCTTCCTCGCGAATGGCGATCAGTCGGCGCGACTCGAGTTCGACGAGGTGAGCCCGATCGTCGGGGTGAGCTTCAGCGTGCTCGAAGCGCTGCATGTGTATGCCAACTACGCGACGTCGTTCGAAACGCCGACGTTCACCGAGCTCGCGAACCCCGCGGAGAACGGGACGCTCGGCGGCTTCGCGAACGTCGCCGCCCAGCGCGCGCGAGGATTCGAGCTGGGCGTGAAGGGCGTGCTGCTGGAGCGAGTTCGCTATGAGCTGGCTTATTACGACATGAGCGTCGAAGACGAGGTCACGACGGTCACGAACGTCGCGGGCCGCGCGTTCTTCAACAACGCCGACACCGATCGGCGCGGCGTCGAGCTCGGTATCGGGGCGGAGCTGCTGCCCGGCCTCGCACTCGCTGCTGCGTACACGTATACGGATCTCACGTTCGATCGCTTCGCGAGCAATGTCGCTGCCGAGGGCAACACGCTGCCCGGAGTGCCGCGGCATTTCGCATACCTCGAGCTCGCGTATGCGCACGACTCCGGCTTCTTCGCAAAGTGGGATTGGAGCCACGTCGGCAGCCTCTACGCGGACAACCTCAACCTCACCGCGATCGACGCCTACGACGTATCGAGCGTCGTGGTCGGTTGGGACGTTCCGCTCGGCGCCTGGACGCTGACGCCCAGCGTCGGCCTCAACAATCTGTTCGACGAGCGTTACAGCCAAGAGATCCGCATCGAGGATTCGACGTTCCGGTACTTCGAGCCGGCGCCGAATCGGAACGTCTACGGCGGCGTGCGCGTGCGGTACGACTTCGGCGGCGGCGCAACGGCGCCGTGAGCGCCGCGCTCGCCCCGTTGCTTGCGCGCTGCTCACGGCGCAGCTCGAGAACGCAGGAGAGCGGATCCTGGGGGGGGGCACCGGCCAGCGGGCGCTGGCCCCGCGGCCTCGACGGTGGCCGCGAGCCGGATGCCGAAAATATTGTTACGATGCGTCCACCATGACTGAAGCCGTCTCCTTCAACGAGTCCCTGATCGCGGCCCTCGAGAAGCTCGCCGCCAAGAAGCTGACCAACCGCAAGGAGCTCGCCGCCTGGAAGGCCGCGGCGGAGAAGCTCGAGCAGGGCTTCACGCCCGAGCAGGCGGACTCGGTGCCGCACTTCGTGTGGCACTACCTGGGCGACGCGGACATCCGGCTGCGAAACGCGAGCTACCGCAAGGACCAGGAGCGCCGCCTCGAGCGCGTGATCCGCGAGCTCGGGCCGCGCTCGCACCGCCCCGGCGGCCGCTGAGGCCCGAATCGTCGAATATTGGGGGCGCTGCGCGGTCCCCCGTTTTCTCGCGTTAAAACGCGGTACGATCGGGGCCTTCGCAGCCGGAGGCCCCCTTGGCGCAAGTCTCGATCCGCGACGACATCCTCGAGCTCACGCCCGACGGCCCGCGGCTGATCGGCAGCCGCTGCACGCAATGCGACAACCACGTGTTTCCGTCTTCGAAGGGCTGTGCGCGCTGCACGGGGACGACGATGGAGCGTGTCGCACTCGGCACGCGCGGGAAGCTGTGGGCGTGGACGATTCAGGGCTTTCCGCCCAAGGCGCCGCCCTACCTAGGGGAGGCCGATCCGACGAAGTTCCGGCCGTATGGCGTCGGCTACGTCGAGCTGCCCGGGCAGGTGAAGGTGGAGGCGCGCCTCACCGAATCCGATCCGCGGAAGCTGCAGACGGGGCTGCCCATGGAACTCACCACCGTCGTGCTGCGCCAGGACCCGAGCGGCAACGACATCGTAACTTACGCATTTGCCCCGATCGCAGCGATCGGACAGGGAGCCTAGGCGCATGACGGACGTCGCAATCGTCGGCATCGGCATCCACCCCTTCGGTCGGCACGAGGGCGTTTCCGGAATGGAGCAGGGCGCCCACGCCGTGCGCACTGCGTGCAAGGACGCGGGCATCGCGTGGAAAGACGTGCAGTTCGCGTTTGGAGGCAGCGCCGCAGCGGGCGCGGCCGACACGATGGTCTCGCAGCTGGGCCTCACGGGCCTGCAGTTCATCAACGTCGCGAACGGCTGTGCGACGGGCGGTTCGGCGCTCTTCTCCGCCTTCAACACGATCCGCTCCGGCGCGTTCGACCTCGGCATCGCGATCGGCTTCGACAAGCACGAGCGCGGCGCCTTCCGGATCGAGAGCTCGGGCAAGGGCGTCGACTGGTACGGCGCCAGCGGCATGGCGCTCACGACGCAGTTCTTCGGCATGAAGATCAACCGCTATATGGAGCAATACGGAATCACCGAGAAGTCGCTCGCAAAAGTGGCCGCGAAGGCGTTCCGCAACGGCGCGTTGAACCCGAACGCGTGGCGACGCAAAGCGCTGTCGGAAGAGGAAATCCTCGCGTCGCCGATGCTCTCGTATCCGCTCACGCAGTTCATGTTCTGCAACCCGGGCGAGGGCGGCGTCGCGCTGCTGCTCGCGCGGGGCGATCTGGCGCACAAGTACACGAAGAAGCCGATCTTTTTGAAGGCGGCGGTGGTGCGCTCGCGACGCTTCGGCAGCTTTGAAGTGCTCGCGCCGTCGCTTGCGCTCGACTGGAGCGCGGGGCCGACGGTCGACGCGTCGAAGCTGGCGTTCGAGATCGCCGGCATCGCGCCGAAGGAAGTGAACGTTGCGCAATTGCAAGACACCGAGACCGGCGCCGAGATCATGCACATGGCCGAGAACGGTTTCTGCGAGCACGGCGAGCAGGAGCACATGCTCGAGAAGGGCGAGACGGAGATCGGCGGCCGGCTGCCGGTGAACACCGATGGTGGCTGCCTCGCCAACGGCGAGCCGATCGGCGCCTCGGGCCTGCGCCAGGTGTACGACATCGTGGTGCAGCTGCGGGGCGAAGCCGGCAAGCGTCAGGTCCCCAACAACCCGCGCGTCGGTTACACGCACGTGTATGGCGCGCCCGGCATCAGCGGAGTGAACATCCTCAGCCGCTGAACGTGGCGCGAGAGGATCGCGGTGAACGCATGACGCCCGAAGAAATCCGAACGCTACGCCGGCTCATGGAGTACGAGGCCGCGCGCAAGGCGCCGCCCGAGGGCTTTCCCGCACTGCCCGACATTCCGGCGGGCCGTTACACCGATCCGCGCTTCTTCGAGCTCGAGAAGCAGCACCTCTGGCGCAAGTCGTGGCTGTTTGCGGCACACCTCGACGAAGTGCCCGACCCGGGCTGCTTCAGGCTCTGGGAGAACGCTGGGCAGCCGGTGCTGATCGTGCACGCGGAGAACGGCGCCATCAACGCGTTCTACAACACCTGCAGCCACCGGGGCGCTCCGATTGTTACGGAGCCATCGGGTAGGCGGCCCGGCAAACACCCGCGCCTCGTCTGCCGCTACCACGCGTGGACGTACGACACGGCGGGCGAGCTGCTCGCGGTGCGCGACCCGGAAGATTTCCGCGGCCTCGATCTCTCGTGCCGGGGCCTGAAGCGCGTCCGCTGCGAGCGCTTCGGCAATCTGATCTTCGTGAACTTCGATGAGCACGCGGTCACGCTGCGCGAATGGCTCGGCCCGCTGGCGGAGGAGTGGCAGGAGTTCCAGTTCGACAAGTGCCGGCTCGCGGCGCGCCACCTCTGGCGGCTGAACTGCAACTGGAAGATCGCGATGGAGGCCAACACCGAGGTCTACCACGTGAGGAGCATCCACCCGACCACGGTGGCGCCGATCCTCGACGATCGTCGCAACGTCAACACGCTCTACCCGCAGGGCCACGGGCGCATGATCGCGCCGCGCCCGCAGCGCGAAGACGGCTCGCTCGCGCTGCCGCCGGGTCGCAGCATCTATCGCGAGATCGAGAGTGTCGGTGAGATCGCGCGCACCTGTACGCAGTCCTACGGAGTCTTCCCGAACTGGGTATCACCGCTGAGTCAGGTCGCTCTGCCGCCGTTGCTGTTCTGGCCCGACGGCATCGACAAGTGCCTGTTCGAGACTTTCACCTTCGCGCCCGATTGGGGCGACGGCCCGAAGCCGGATGTGTGGACCCAGAGCGGCGGCGAGAGGCTTGCGCAGGTGTTGCTCGAAGACACCGAGTTCGGCGTGTGGATCCAGAAGTCGATGGCGTCTCGAGGTTTCCGCGGCGTACCCCTGAGTTATCAGGAAGCACGCATCTATCACTGGAACCAATTCGCGGACAAGCTGATCGGAATCGAGAACATCCCGCCGGAGCTGCGCGTTTCGCAGGTGATCGGCGAGGAGTGGATGTACCCGAACGACCCGCGGCTCGCGCAGCTCGATCGATAAGGGTCGCCCCGGCCCGCTCGGCTCCCGCCCGGGCTCGTTTGCGCGCAATACTATGCATGCTAAGTTTGTCAAGCAGTCGCGAGAGCGCGTGGCGAACGAGGCGGGGCAGCAGCGCGTGAAGCATGCAATGACGAAGACGCCGCGTCGCCCGCAGCCGAGCGGCCCACGCACTCGGACCGCGCTCGGCTCGCTGCTCGCCGATCTGCGTACCGCCAAGGGCTTCTCGTTGCGGCAAGTAGAGCAAGCGACGGACCACGCAGTCTCCAACGCGTACCTGAGCCAGTTGGAGAAGGGCAAGATTCAGCAGCCCTCCCCGAGCGTTCTACATCGACTCGCCGCGGTGTACGCGATTCCGTACGAGGCCTTGATGGAGAAGGCGGGTTACCTGCTGCCTTCTGCGGACGGAGTGGCCAGTGGGCGGCGCAAGCGACTCGCGGCGTTTGCGATCGACGATCTGACGGCCGAGGAAGAAGAAGAGCTCCTGAAGTACCTGGCGTTCATCCGTTCCCGCAAGCGCTGAGGCGCGCCGCCGAACGGCAATGCCGGTTCGGCGAAGTCGCAGCGTTCGACGCCACTCCGCGGGCCCTCGCCGCCTCTCGGGAGACTCTCATGATCGAGCTCGCAATCAGCTGCATGGTCGGACTCTTCGCCGCAACGACCACAATCAGCCTCTGGCTGCTCCTCGCCGTGCGGCCGCAGCAGCTCCTCGTTCGCGAGCGCTAGCCGCTCGCACGACCGATTTCCCTAATACCACAAGCTCTGCAAGGAGAAACGCGATGGCGCGAATCACGATCGAAGACTGCATCGCTCTCGTCCCCAACCGCTTCGTACTGGTGCGGATGGCGCGCCTGCGCGCGAAGCAGCTCCACCGCGGGGCCGAACCGCTCGTCCCGCGCGGAGACAATCGCGACGTCGTGACGGCGTTGCGCGAAATCGCACGCGGTCGCGTGCGCCTCGACGAGCCGCGAGAAGAAGCTCCGGTGGCGGATCCGAAGAGCGCGTGAGCGCATCGTCGGAAGCCCGCGGTGGCGCGCGCCGTCAGTTCGTGAACGCGAACCCCTCGTACTCGTTCGCGGCGACGCGGTCGCAGATCTCGCGGTACACCCCGACGCCGGCGGCGTAGGGCATGAACACGCGCGGCTTGCCGGGAATGTTGGCGCCCATGTACCACGAGCCCGCTCTCGGGAAGAGCGTGCCATTCGCGACTTCGTTGACGTGCGCCACCCACTGCTCCTCGGCCTGAGAAGTCGCCTCGATGCGCGCGTGCGCGCGCTTGCGCATCCAGTCGATGCAGCCGAGCGTCCAGTCCACGTGCTGCTCGATCGAGACGAGCATGTTGCTGAGCACGGAGGGGCTGCCGGGGCCGGTGATCATGAACAGGTTGGGGAACCCGGCGACGCCGAGGCCGAGATAGCTGCGCGGTCCTTCGGCCCACTTCTCGGCCAGCTTCGCGCCGCGCGCGCCGCGCACGTCGATCCGTAACAAGGCGCCCGTCATCGCGTCGAAGCCGGTCGCCATCACCAGCGCGTCGAGCTCGTGGAAGGTGCCGCCGCGGATTTGCACGCCGGTTGCGGTGATGCGCTCGATCGGGCGCTTCGTGATGTCGACGAGCTTCACGTTCGGGCGGTTGTAGGCCTCGAAGTAGCCGGTATCGACACAGATCCGCTTCGTGCCGATCGGGTGCGAGGTGGGGCAGAGCGCGGCCGCAGTCGCGGGGTCCTTTACGACCGCGCGAATCTTGTCGCGCACGAAGTCCGCGACGATGCGGTTCGTGTCCTCGTTCAGGAGCGTGTCGGCGATGACGCCCGTGAAGCGCGCGCCGCCGATATGCCAGTACTTCTCGAGCAGCGCGCGAATCTCGGCCTCCGGCTTCCCGGCTGCGGTCTCGAGCAAAGGCGCGCCGGGATGCGGCTCCACCTGCAAATCGCCAAAGCCGGCGCCGAGGCCGAGGCGATGGTTCTGACGATGCTGCGCGTAGTGCTGCTTGAATGCGTCTACGAAGCCTGGATCGAGCGGCGCGTTCGCGGCGGGCACGCTGAAGTTCGGCGTGCGCTGAAAGACGGTGAGTTGTCCGGCCTGCCGAGCGATTACGGGAATCGCCTGGATCGCCGACGAACCGGTTCCAATCACGCCGACGCGTTTGCCTGAGAAGTCGACCGCGTGGTGCGGCCACTGACTCGCCCAGTACGTCTCGCGCGTGAATTCGCGTAGCCCCGGAATGCTCGGCTCGAGCGGCACCGAGAGGCAGCCCGTCGCCATCACACAGAAGCGAGCACTCGCGCGGTCGCCCGCGTCCGTCTCGACGCTCCAGCGATTCGTGGCGTCATCGAATTGCGCGCGCGTGACACGGCGCTCGAAGCGCATGTCGCGCTTCAAGTCGAAGCGCTGCGCGACGTGCTCGGCGTAGCGCAGGATCTCGGGCTGCGTCGCGTAGCGCTCGGACCACCGCCACTCCTGCTCGAGCTCGCGCGAGAACGAGTAGGAGTACGCGAGGCTCTCGGCGTCGCAGCGCGCGCCGGGGTAGCGATTCCAATACCAGGTGCCGCCAACGCTTGCGCCGGATTCGTAGACGCGCGCCGTCAGGCCCAGGTCGCGCAGGCGATGCACCAGGAGCATGCCCGCAAAGCCTGCGCCGACGACGATCACGTCGAAGGACGCGCCCTCGTCGCGCACTGCTGAACCCTGCCTGCTGCTGCTCATCTCGCCTCGCCTCCGCGCTGAGAACCCGCGAGGCGCATGCTAGGCACTCCGCGGTGGCGCTCGCACATGGCGACGCGCTCAGATCCTCAGCGCCGCGTAGCGATCGAGTGCGCTCAGCACCGTGCGCTCGTCCGCGGCCGGAAGCCGCAGGATCACGCGCTCGATTTCGAGCTCCCGCGCGCGGGTGAGCGTCTCCGCGCTCTGCTCCTTGTCCTCGAGGAAGAAGAGCGACACCGAGAGAGCGCGCGCGTCTCGCCCCAGCACCCGCATGCGCGCGCGCACGTCGTCAATGCTCTTCCTGGCGCGCGCGACGTCGAAGGTGAGCGGCAGCCAGCCATCGGCATGCTTCGCCACCTGCGCGCGGCCGAATGGCGTGTCGAGCGTGCCGAGCACGAGCGGCGGATGCGGCCGCTGCACGGGCTTTGGGTACGACCAGAGCTCGTCGAACTGCACGAATTTTCCCGAGAAGCGCGCGCGCTCGTCGCGCCAGAGCACCTTCAACGCCTCGATGCGCTCGGCGGTCTGGCTCCAGCGGTCCTCGAACTGCACGCCATGATGGTTCATCTCGGCGACGTTCCAGCCCGCGCCGACGCCGAACACGAAGCGCCCATCGCATAACTGGTCGAGCGACGCGACCTGCTTCGCGAGCGTGATCGGGTGGTGCTGGTTGATCAAGCAGATGCAGGTGCCGAGCACGAGCTTCGTCGTGACCGCGGCGGCCGCCGAAAGCCCACAGAACGGATCCGACATGTGGCGATACTCGCGCGGTAGCTCGCCGCCGTCGGGCATGCGCACCACGCCGTCCGGCGGCGCGGGGATGTGGGTGTGCTCAGGCAGCCACAGCGACTCGAAGCCGCGCTCCTCCGCCGCGCGCGCGAGACGGTCGGCGCGCAGCGTGTACTCGGTGTTGAAGGAAAAGACGCCGAGCTTCATGCAATGCCCCTACGCCGCGCGAGCCGCATGCAGGATGCCGACATCGCCGCCGGCATCGTGGGCCTTCAACGCGGGCAGGACTTCGCGCGCAAACAGCTCGAAGTTCGCGTTGGCGACGTCGTGCGGCATGCCCCCGAACGCAGGCGTCACGAGCAGGCCGCCGGCGTCGGTGCGGCGCACGTAGTCGAGCAGCTTGGTCGTCACTTCGCGCGGGCTGCCCCACACCTGGAGGTCGGCGAGGAAGCCGTTGAACTTGTCGAGACCGTGTTTCGCGATGTTGCGCGCGAGCGCGCCGTAGTACTCGTAGCCGTCGATGTGCTCGAACTCCACGTTCGAGAACTGGTAGTGCTCGACAGTCGAGCGCGCGTAGCGCTGCAAGTAGATCTCGCGCATGTGCCGCGCCTCACTCGCGTCGTGGCTCACGCCCACGAACACGCACAGGATCGGTTTCGGCGGCTCGCAGCCGTTGATCTCGCGGTAGCGCACGCGATACGCGGCGAGCTCCTTCTCCACCGTCTCCCACGGCTTTTGCGCGATCACCATCAGGCCGACGCCCAGCTTTGCCATGATGTCCATCGATTGCGGCGAGATCGCCGATGCAAACGTGCGCGATTTGAACGATGCGTACGGCGCCGGCCGCAGCGTCACCGGCGGCTGGCGGTAGAGCTTGCCGTCGTACTCCATCACGCCCGTTTCGAGCGCGCGCAGGATCGCGTCGGTGTACTCGACGAAGCGTTGGCGCGATTCGCTCATGTTCACGCGGAAGCCGTCGAACTCCGTGCGCCCGAGGCCGCGCCCCACGCCGAGGATCGCGCGGCCCTGCGAGAGGTGATCGAGCAGGCAGAAGCTCTCCGCGACGCGCACCGGATCGTGCCACGGCAGCACGCTCACCATCGTGCCGAGCTTCACGCGCTCGGTGCGCCCTGCGACCCACGAGAGAAATTGTGGAACGTTCGGCGTCAGCTGGTAATCGCTGAAGTGGTGCTCGGGCGTCCACACCGAGTCGAAGCCAGCGGATTCGGCGCGCGACGCGAGCGCGAGTTCGTGGCGGTAGACCTCCGCGTCCGTGTGTTTTCCGTCGAGGTTCTGGAAAATCAGGCTGAGTCCGGTGTGCATGGGGTTCTTCCTTGTTGGGTTCTAGGCTCGCCCGCGGAGCGCTGCGTGCGCGGGTCAGCGCATCGCGAAGCCGCCGGCGACCGTAATCAGTTGCCCCGTGAGCTGGCGGCT
>JANNKN010000484.1:0-4841 GCA_031396315.1 Deltaproteobacteria bacterium | reverse complement strand
CACGAAGCGCCCGTTCGACAGGTGATCGAGCACGGCGACCTGCTCCGCGACACGAACCGGATCGTGCCATGGCAACACCACGACCATCGAGCCGAGCTGAATGTGCTGGGTGCGGCCCGCGAAGTAGGTCAGGTGCTGAAGCACGTCGGGACACATCGTGTAGTCGGTGAAGTGGTGCTCGACTCCCCACAGCGAGTCGAAGCCGAGCGGCTCCGCGAGATCGGCGAGCGCGAGCTCCCGCTGGTAGACGTCGCGGTCCGTTCGGCCCGCGCCGATGCCCTGATAAACGATGCCGGTGCCGACGTGCATGAGTTGGACTCCTCGGGTTGCCGAACGCTAGGGCAACTCGACTCCGCGAGTCACGCGGCCTGCAGCCTCGCGCGTTGCCGCTACCGTGCGCGGCCATGCGCGCATTCACTTGGGCTTGGCTGCTGTACGGCGTGTGCGAAACGCTGCTCGCGATCGCGTTCCCTGCGCTGCAGGCGCGGCTCTCCGGCGGCGTGTTCGGGCACAACGCCGCGGCGACGGGCGTGCTGCTCGCGTTCTATCCGCTCGCGGGCGCGCTGCTCGGCGTGGCCTGCCAGCGAGCGCTCCGGATCCGCGATGCGCGCGCGCCGAGCCTTGCGCTGCTCGCGTCGGCCAGCGTGGTCGGCGCGATCTTCCTTCGCTTGATCGCGCGCGGCGATCTCGGCAGATCTGGCGTGCTGCTCGCCGCCGCTTTCGCGGCCCTGTTTGCGCTCGCCGCGCGGGGCGCACGCAGTAGCGAAGCGCCCCGAGGCGTCTGGGCGCTCGCGACGCCGTGGGTCGCCGTGCCACTCGTCGTCGTGACGGGCTGGCTCGCGCGCGTGGTCTTCCTCGAAGCGCCGCTCGCGCAGCGCCTCGGCGCGTGCGCGGCATTCGGCGCGCTGTGGGTCGCCGGTGCCTGGTGGCTGCGCGCTGCGATCGCGCGCGCGTGGCTCGGGGCGCGCCGGGGCCTTCGCGCTGGTTTCGCGGCCGCGATCGCGCTCGGGCTCACGTGCTTCGCGTTGTTATACGACGCGCCGCCCGAGATTCCCGCGCCGGCAGCGGCCAGCGGATCTGGCGCCCCCGTCGTGCTCGTCATCCTCGACACGGTGCGCGCGGACCACTTGCCCAGCTACGGCTACGCGCGCGACACCGCCCCTGCGCTAACTGAATTCGCGCGCGAGGCGCTCGTTTTCGAGCAGATGACGACGCCCGGCGACATGACGCTCACCTCGCACGCCTCGCTCTTCACTGGGCAGTTCGTCTCACACCACGGCACGACGGTGCCGAAGCCCGTGCTCGGCGACGACGCCGATACGCTCGCCGAAGAGCTCGCGCGTGCGGGCTACAGCAGTTATGGCGTGGCGGCGAACTGCGGGTGGATCGGCAAGGGGCACGGCATCGATCAAGGCTTCACGCATTGGGACACGCGCTGCGGCCGCGCGTTCTTCGCGGGCGTGTCACCGGTCTTCCTGCGCCAATTCCTGCTCGAACGGCTGCGGCGTGCAGCGTTCCGCGAGCAAGCGAATTGGCGCTGGCGCAGCGCCGAGGAGATCTCGAACGAAGCGCTGCGCGTGATCGCGGGGCTCGATGCGAGCGACGCGCCGTTCCTGCTCTTTCTCAACTACATGGATGTGCACCGCCCGATTCAGCCGCCCGCGCAATACCGAAAACGCTTTCCCGGCGATTTCCCCGGCTTCGACATGTCGGGCGATTGGTCCGCGCTTCACACGCAGGTGAACGAAGGCAGGCGCGCCGTGACGGCGGCGGAGCGCGCCCACCTCGAATCGCAATACGACGGCGCAATTGCCTACATCGACGATCAGCTGAAGCGCGTGTTCGATGATTTGCGCGAGCGCGGGCTATTCGAGCAGAGCCTCGTGATCGTGACCTCGGACCACGGCGAGGGCTTCGGCGATCACGGGACGTTCGGTCACGGCCACGGCGTTTATCAAGACGCCGTGCACGCACCGCTGATCGTGAAGGTACCCGGCCAGCGCGAAGGCCGGCGCATCGCCACGCCGGTGAGTCTCGTCGACGTGATGCCGACCGTGCTCGCCGCACTCGGCCTCCCCCCTGCGCGCGACGTCGACGGCGTCTCGCTGCTCGGCGAGATCCCGGAGCAGCGCGCGCTCTTCGCCGAGTCGTTCGACGGCAAGGGCGAAATCGCACGCGCGTTGCGCCGCGGCTCCCGCAAATTCGTGCACCACCGGGGGCGCGCGGATGCGCTCTACGAGCTTGCGAGCGATCCGAGCGAGCTGCGCGATCTGTCAGGCACTGAAGCCGCCGAGGCGAGCGAGCGAGCCGCCGAGCTGGCGGCGTGGCTGAAGGCGATGGCGGGCCGCGGCGCGGGCGCCCCGATCTCACCCGAAGAGGCGGAGCGCCTGAAGGCGCTCGGATACTTGCAGTGAGCGCCTCAGCGCGACGGCACTGCGTGCTCCCTGCGAGCGAGCGCTGCCAGCTCCCGGTCGTGACGCCGGGAGAACAGCGCAAGCGAGGCGCCGGCACCGCATAGGCAGAGAAACATGTCCCACTGCGTGTCCCACACGTCGCCCTGAGTGCCGAGGAACGACTCCGCCGCGATGCCGCCGAGCAGCGCCGCCCACCATTCGACGAACTCGTAGAACGCGCTCGCCGCCAGCACGACGCTCACGCTGAGAAACGCGAGCCAGCCCCCAGCGCGCAGCGGCGATCTGCGCAGTAACACCTCGCGCGCGATCACGACCGGCACGAAGCCCTGGGCAAAGTGGCCGAGGCGGTCGTAGTGATTCCGCGCGAGGCCGAGAGCATCCTGCAGCCACGAGCCGAGGGGTACGAGCGCGTAGGTGTAGTGGCCCCCGAGCATCAGGATCAGCGCGTGCGCGAACACGAGCCGATAAGCGAGCGGCGTGAGCGGGAAGCGGCGGTGCGTCGCGACGAGGGCCGCGGCGGCGATCACGGCGGGCGCGACCTCGAGCCCCCAGGTGAGGCGGTCGTGCGGGTTCACGCCCGAGAGCGCGAGCCCCGCGGCGCCGAGCGCGAGCAACGCGATGGGCTCGCGCGAGCCGTGGGCGCTCATCGCGCTGCATGCTCCTTCACGTACGCATCGACGAGATCCCCGATGAAGTTCATCTGCTCGTCGCCCTGCGCGTGATTCATGGGCAGGATCACGCCGCACTCCATCACGCGATTCGCATTGGGCAGACCGCTCGGGTCGATGCGCATCGGCACCTTCTTGAACGCCGGCTGCCGCGCGGCGTTGCCGGTCCACACCATCCGCGTATCGACTCCGTTCTGCTCCATGAACTGCTGGAAATGCGCGCGGCGGATGCCGCTCTCGGGGCGAATCAGCGTCGCGTACATGTGCCACGCGGTGTCGATACCCGGCGTCGTACGCGGCAGCACGAAGCAGTTCGGGTGGCGGCCGAGGCGCTCGCTCAGCAGCGCGAAGTTGCGCTTCCGACGCGCGAGATTCGCGGCGAGCTTCGTCATCTGCACGACGCCAAACGCGGCGCTCAGCTCCGACGGCTCGAAGTTCCACCCCACCTCGTCGAAGATGAACAAGTTGTCGTACTCGATCCCGTCGAGGTCGCTGAAGAAGCGGTCGCCCTTGCCTTTCCGGCTACCGAACAGCTGAACCTCGCTGCGCCGACCCCAGCGCCGTAACAACAAGCAGCGGTCTGCCAGCGCCTCGTCGTCCATGCACACCATGCCGCCGGTGCCCGCGGCGGTGATGATGTGTGCGAGCGCGAAGCTCGTGACGCTGATGTCGGCGCGCGTGCCGGTGGGCGTGCCGCCCTGCGTCGCGCCGAGGCAATCGCAGGAGTCCTCGATCACCTGCAGTGCGTGCCGGTCGGCGATCCTGCGAATCCCGTCCCAGTCCGGGCAATTCCCGGTCAGGTTCGGCGCGAGGATCGCCTTCGTTCGCGGCGAGAGGTTGCGCTCGATCTTCTCGACGTCGATCTGATACGTGTCGGGCGTGATGTCGACGAACACCGGCACCAGCCGGCTGCGCACCATCGGCGCGATGTCGGTCGAGAAGGTGAGCGGCGAGGTGATGATCTCGTCGCCCTCCGCGAGCCCGAGCAGGTCGATCGCGAGATACAGCGCCGACGAGCCGGAGTTGCACATCACGCCGCGCTTCTTGCCGAACGACGCGGCGACGAGCCGCTCCATCTCGCGCACGTGCTTTCCTATGCGCAGCGCCGACGGCCCGCTGCGCAGCACCGCGACCACCGCCGCGATCTCCTCCTCGTCGTGAACGCTGCCGGCGTACTCGATGCGCATCGCCGTCTCCTCTGCGGGAAGTGCATGCGCTACCACAGCGAGCGCCAAAATGGGAGCCAGTGATGAATCCGTACGGGAGTCAAATCGCGCAGCACATCGGTCGGGATGATTTGCCGTGGGTGGAGATCGGCGGCGGTAACAAGCTGCGCGTGCTTCAAGTGAAGCGCGGCGAGGGGTTGTGGATCGTCGAGAACATCTTTCAGGCCGGCTACGCGGTGCAGACGCATCGCCACACCGGACCCGTCTGGGGGTACACGGCCTCCGGTGCGTGGAAGTACGCGGAGTACGACTACGTGAACCGCGCGGGCTCGTTCCTGTACGAGCCGGCGGGGTCGGTGCACACGCTCACGTGCATCGAGAACGAGACGCGCGTGTGGTTTCAGATGTACGGCGTGAATCTGAATTTGCGCGCGGACGGGACGGTGGAGTCGGTGGCCGATGGGATCGGGACGCTGGCGTTTTACAAGGCGGCTTGTGAGGCGCAGGGGCTTGGGAAGCCGGGGGTGATCGAGGAGTAAGAGTAAGACGGGACGCGAGGTCGAAGACTCCTCGCGGTCGGACAGCGTGTCGAG
>JANNKN010000528.1:0-3189 GCA_031396315.1 Deltaproteobacteria bacterium | reverse complement strand
GGGCGCCGGAAGCGCGGGCCTCGTCGTGCTGCGCCTCCCGCACGGCGTGAAGGAGCTGTTCTCGGACTGGCTCGCGGAGCACTACCCCGATCGCCGCGAGAAGGTGCTGAACCGGATGCGCTCGCTACACGGCGGCGCGCTCTACGACTCGCGCTACGCACATCGCCAGCGCGGCAGCGGCGAGTTTGCGGAGCAGATCCAGTCGCTCTTCGAGCTGGGCCTCAAGCGCGCGCGGCTCGCGCGGCGCAGCGCGGAACTATCGACTGCGGCGTTCCAAAGGCCCGGCCAGGCGAGCCAGCTAAGCTTCTTCTGAATCACCTAATCCGCGCCGCCCTCTGCTGGAGGCGCTTCCGATGAACAGCGGCAGTGCGATCCGTGCCCGCTGGCGCGCGCCAAGTTCCAGACGCCGTAGAGCGGACTCTGGAACAGGCACAAGGCCCCTTCGCCTGCCGTGTGGCCGAAGAAGAAGGATTCGATCTGCTTGCCGTTTGCGAAGATCGCGGCCGAGTGGCGCGCTCTGTCCACGAGCGGCCGCGCCCAGCGCGCCTCACTCCGAGAGATGGGGATGCGCTCGCCGCCATCGAACGAGACCGACCACGCAACATCACTCGCGGTGAGCGCCGGATCGCGGACTTCCTTCTTCAGGGCTTCGGGAACTGGCGCGAGACAGATGCGCGGCGCGGCGGCGGTTTCCCCACGCGCCGAGCGCGGCGCCAGCGCGGCGATCGAGAACGCGACGAGTAGAGCCGATCGCAGCGAGCAGCGCGCGCGCATCAATCCGCGCTCTCCGCATCGCGCTTCAGCTTCGCGAGAAACTCGCGATCGATGCGCGCACGCACGGTGCGGCGATCGATGCCGATGCGGCGCGCGGTCTCTTCGTACGAGCCCGCTTGGTGGTAAACGAGCGTCGCGTAGCGCGAGAGCAGGAGATCCGCGTCGATCGCGCCGCGCGCGACCGCGTCGAGCAGTTCCGCAGTCGGGCCGCGTGCGGGCAGCACGCTCGCCGGCGCGAGCCCGCCCAGCGCCGCGGGCGTATAGCCGCCGCGGATCACCACGTTGCGCACACACTGCTCGAGCTCGCGCACGTTGCCGGGCCACGCGTAGTCGCGCGGCAGGTTCGCCTCGATGAACGCGTGCACCTCGCGTGCAATCGCGTCGCCCTCGCGCTCGCCGAACAGGCGGCGCGCGATCACGATCACGAAGCTGCGCAGGTCGTCGGGATGATCGTCGAGCTGCTCGCGCAGGCTCGGCGTGCGGATCAGATCGGCGCACAGGCGGTAGTAGAAATCTTCGCGGAAGCGGCCCGAGGCGAGCTCTGCGGCGAGGTCCCGATTCGTCGCTGCGATGATCTTGCCGTCGAAGCGCCGCGAGCGCGTCTCGCCGAGCCGCTCGAAGGCGCGCGTCTGCAGCACCCGTAACAACTTCACCTGAATCTCGGGCGACACCTCGCCGAGCTCGTCGAGAAACACCGCGCCGCCGCGGCCGCAGGCCTCGAGCCAACCCTCGCGGTCGTCGACCGCGCCGGTGAACGCGCCGCGGCGATGCCCGAACAACTCGGACTCGATCAGCGTGGGCGTGAGCGCCGAGAGATTCAGCGCGAAGAAGCGCTTCTCGGGCGCGTGCGCGAACGCTTTCGCCTCGGGATCGAAGGGAATGAACTGAGAGTGACCGATCGCGCGCGCGACCAGCTCTTTGCCGGTGCCCGAGGGCCCCGTAATCAGCGTCGGCACATCGTGCATGTGGCCGACCAGCGCGCGCCGATAGCGCTTGCGATCGCGCGTGAAGATCGAATGCCACGCGTCGGCGCGCAGTCTCGCCGCAGGCAGCGAGGCGCCGTAAAGGTGCCGGAACACGAAGTGGAAGGCGCGGCGCGTCTGGTAGCCATACGCGAACAGGAACGCGGCGTCGGGCTTCGCGAAGCCAGGCAGCGCGAGATCGCGCTGGATCTCGGCGTCGAAGGCATCCCAACAAGCCACCGGGCGCGGGCGCTCGGCGTCGCGATCGAGCGTCGCGCGCCACTCGTGCTCGTAGCGCGAATACACGCTGTAGAGCACGAGATCCTCGTAGAGGGCGGCTTCGTCGGCGCCGGGCTTGGTGCCGGCAACGATGCGCTCGCGCGCGCGATCGCGCAGCTCCCGCGCGGCAGCTTCGAGCCGCAACAAGTTCGGATTCATGCCGTCGAGATCGGCGTCGACGTTCCACACTACGGGGCCCGAGACGAACGCCGCTCCGAGCACGTCACGCTCGTGGGCGATGCGATCCTGCAGGAACGGGTTCACGTGGGTGAGCTTCGAGATCGCCTCCGCGATCCTGCGCTCGCCGTCCTCGAAGAGCTTCACGCCTACGCCCTCGCTGTTACGTTGCGGTTCATCGGCCGGCCTCGACGGCGGGTGGAGGCATAGCAATGCGACCTCAGCTCGACGGGTTGGTCGAGAGCCTCGCGAAGGCCGCCTGCTTCACCTTCTTCCGCAGCATCGAAGTGACGGGCGCGGAGAACATTCCGCGCGCTGTTCCGCTCGTGTTGGTCGCGAATCACCACAACAGCCTGGTCGATCCGATCTTGGTGCTCGGCACCACCGGCCTTCACGCGCGCTTTCTCGCCAAGGCGACGCTCTGGGACGTGTTGCCGACGCGCCTCTTGCTCGAGCTCGCCGCCGTAATCCCCGTGCATCGCGCGCAGGACGGCTCCGACATGTCGAAGAACGACGAGACGTTCGTGCGTTGTTGGGATGTGCTCGCTGCGGGCGGCGCGATCGCGATGTTTCCCGAAGGCATCAGCCACGACGAGCCTCGGCTCGCGCGCCTCAAGACGGGCGCCGCGCGCATCGTGCTCGGCGCGGCCGAGAAGTACGGCGTCCATAACACCTGCATCGTGCCGGTCGGCCTCACCTTCGAACAGAAGGGCAAGTTTCGCTCGCGCGCGCTCGTCACGATCGGGGCGCCGCTCGATCCGAGCGCGTGGATGACGCAGCATGCCAGCGATCAAGCGGGCGCAGTACGCGGCCTCACCGAAGCCGTGAAGCGCGCGCTCGAGGGTGTCACGCTCAACTATCCGTCGCACGAGGACGTGCCGATCATCGAACGTGCCGCGGCACTCTGGGAGGCGCGTGAGCGCGAGCTACCTGCGCGGATGGCGCTCGAGGAGGCGTTCCAGCTACGCCAGATCGCGCTCGGGCTCTACGAGCGCGC
>JANNKN010000422.1:0-4741 GCA_031396315.1 Deltaproteobacteria bacterium | reverse complement strand
TGCGCGTCATCGAAATCGACATCGGAATGGCCTCGGAGACTCGCGGTCCAAAATCCGATTCTAGACGCTCGAATCGAGATCGCCGTCGGCAAGTTCTTCGCGAGGTCCAACGAGCGGCCGGAACTCGCGAGTCGGCTGCTTGCGCGCGCGCAGCGGATTCGGGTGCGGCTCCATCGGGCAGGCGCGCTTTGACGCGATGGGATCCCGTCGCGCGTCTCTTTCGGATCGCCGAAGCGAAGAGGTCGGCGCTCTCGCGATCCGGCGAGCACTCCGAAACGCCCCTGTTCGGCGTGCCGCCCGGAGCCGACCCAGCATAGAATGGACACCACATTCCATGTCGCGTCTCCTCCCTGTCCTCCTTCGCAGTAAGAGCGCCTGGACCCAGGCATCTCTCGGAGTCGTCGCCGTTGGCGCGGCGGCTGCGTTGAGACAAGCGCTGACTCCTGCGCTCGCCGAGCACCTGCAGTGGGCCACATTCTTCGTCGCGGTGCTGGTCAGCGCCATCTCGACCGGACGCGTCGGTGCCGCAGTCGCGTGCATCGCGTCCGGCGCCGCCGGCGCACTCCTATACCTGCCGGCTGTGTACGAGGCGAAGCCTTGGGTTGCAGCGGCTGCCGTGATCGTCTTCCTAGCGTCCGCGTCGTGCATCGGATGGGTTGGCGTCATGTTCCGAGAGCTCTTGGTTGCCTCGGCCGACGCGGATCGGAGAAAGGATGACTTCGTCGCGATGTTGGCCCATGAACTGCGAGGCCCGCTCAACGTGATCGTGAATGCAACCGAGGTCGCGCGCCACAGCGACGAGAGACCATCGGCCGAGCTGGACCGCATCGACCGCCAGGCGCGCAAGCTGTCGCAGCTGGCGAACGACATCCTCGACATCGCGCGGATCAGGACCGGCCAGCTAGAGGTGCAGCGCGCACGGGTTGCGATTCAGCCAATCGTTGCCGATGCCATCTCGGCAACATCGTTCGAGGGACGAAACTTCCGCTCGACGATGCCCGACGACCCTGTGTACGTGGATGCCGACGCGGCGCGGATTGCGCAGGTGCTAGCGAACTTGTTGGGGAACGCCGTCAAGTTCACGCCGCCCGAAGGAACCATTTCCATTCAGTGCGACCGCGATGAAGGGGGCGTACTCATTCGCGTGCGCGATTCGGGCATCGGCATCTCGGCGGAGTTTCTGCCCCGCGTGTTCGAGCCGTACATCCAAGGCAAACATTCCCGTGGGCCTGGAATCGGTCTCGGGCTCAGCATCGCGCGACGCTTCGTCGTCCTGCACGGCGGCCACATCGAGGCGTTCAGTGAGGGCACTGGGAAGGGCGCCGAGTTCGTCGTTCGACTGCCGGCGGGTTGAACGATGCGCGTTTGCAGCGTTCGGCAGTTCAACGCTGGGCGCGACCCGGTCGGCGTGCGTTGAGACCCGCGACTCGAAGAGACGCCCGAGGAGCCCGGTGCTGCCGGGCGCCTCGCATTTTGAGGAGTGGACACTGTTAGGAGCCGTTGGAGGCGAAGTCCGCGTTCGGATGCCGCGCTAGCGCCAGTCATCCGGACCCGGCGGATCCATCTTCGGATGGCGGCTCGGCACCGGCGGCTCGGCCGATTGGGTCCAGAAGACGCCGGTGTGGCCGTTGTCGAGCTGCCGCACACGGACCCGCGCCGGGTCGAGCGTGGGGATCAGGCGCGCGTTGACGCCGTAGATGCGCGGTGGATCGGCCTCGAGCGCCGCCATGTGCGTGATGCACCCGCACTCGCGGCAGCGATGGAACGCCAGCATCCGATCGCCCCAGACATACGTGACCGTCGCGTCGGCCCCCTGCACGAACTGCACATCCGCCGGCGTCGGATACATCCAGAGCGCGCCGTAGCGACGGCACAGCGTGCAGTTGCAGTCGGCGACCCACTCCGGTGCGCGCGCGAGCTCAATCCGCACGGCCGTACAGTGGCAAGCAGCTCGGATCATGCGCTGGATTCTATCTGCTCAGGATCGCCACCCGCAGCGTTCCGGCGCGGGCCCCCGCCAGCAATTTCGCGACGGCTCGGAGGTCTCGACCTCCGAGCCGTCCATCCCGGTGGCCGTTCGCCGCGGACGTAACTGCGCTGGCTTCGAGAAAAGCCTGCCACGAACGAGCCCAGCCCACCACTCAGACAAACAGAGGACGGGCCTGATCCCGCTCCCCGAGGAGGCAACATGTCTGTGATTCGCCATCGCTTGCGCCCGCTGCGGGTAGGGATCGCCGCGGCACTCCTCGTCGCTTCGAGTGCGTCTACGCCTGCCACCGCCGCGCCGGTGAGCGGCCAGGGCACGTGGGAGACCACCCTGCAAAGCCGCGACCTCGACGGAAATCCCGCAACGATCGAGGCGTACTACGACACGGTTCTGAACATCACCTGGCTGGCGAATGCCAATCTCGCCCAGACCAGCGGATTCGATTCGGATGGCCTGATGCTCTGGGCCGCCGCGAACACCTGGGCTGCCGGGCTCGACATCAACGGCATCACCGGCTGGCGGCTACCGACGACCAATCCCATCGATGGCACCACGGCGGATGATGCGAGCCAATCCAACATCGGGACCGAAGACCTTGGCCACAACGTCAGCGCTCCGGGCACGCTCTTCGCCGGCAGCACGGCCAGCGAGATGGCACATCTGTTTTACAACACACTGGGCAACAAGAGCGTCTGCGATCCAGCCACCTCGACGGTGAGCATGTGCACTAGCCAGTCGGGCTCTGGCCTGACCAACACCGCACTGTTCTCCAACGTCCAAGCGAACCGTTATTGGTCGTCCACGCAGTTCGTGCCGACCGCCGGGAACGCGTGGAGCTTCAACACAAACAGCGGCATTCAGAACAGCACCGATCAGACCAGTGGCCTGTATGCGTGGGCCGTGCACTCTGGCGATGTGACGGCGGTACCCGAGCCCGCCGCCGCGTGGCTTCTCGGCGCGACCGTAGTGGGGGTCATCGCCGGCGCCCGCAAGCGCCGGCGCCCTAACTCCTCGGGTCGCCGGTAGCGCGCACTTACGCCCCACCTCGACGAGAGTCCTGTGCGACTCCGAAGTCGGAATGCGTGTCGGTGCGATCGCGAAGCTGAGAAGATTCTCAGCGCGTGAGATCCTTCCGGATGCGCTCGAGGATCGACTCGGCGCCCGATCGAGCGTCCGCGAGAATCGCGTCGGCGGACCGCTTGACCTCTTGCCACGATCCCCTCGCAGCCGCGGGAACATTCGCGAGGACTCGCGCAGCCTCACGTCGCTTCGATTTCAACGCACCCAGCTGGACTCGAGCGTCCTTGCGAAGCGCGCGAATTCGAACTCGCGCGTCGGCCTCGATCGTCTTCTCCGCCTGGCGCAACCCGCGCTGAATCTCGCCGATCGACCTCTCCAGGTGCTTGACACCCTGCTTGATCGAGCCGTACGCAACCCGCTCTTCGGGGGTCATCGCTTTCTGAATGCGCGCAAGCGGGCTCTTTCTCGCCTTCTTGGCAGCCATGACTGTCTCCTTGGGTGACTCGAGGGGAAGCCTACTCACTCCGTCGGCGCACCACACGGCGGACTTCCAGATCGTACCGCTCGGAATCTCGAATGCGGCCAACTCGTTCGACTGATGCCAGCGCGCTCGCCTAACACCTCGAGCGCTGCCTGCCCGTCCTCGCTGGGATTGAGGATTCCCGGTTAGTCTGCGGGCATGCGCTTCTTGCATCATCCGTTCACACTCCGCCAGCTCCAGTACGCGGTCGCGGTCGCCGAGGCGCGCAGCTTTCGGCGGGGCGCGGCGCGCTGTCACGTCTCGCAGCCCGCGCTCTCGGCGCAGATCGCGCTGCTCGAGGAGGCACTCGGCGCAAAGCTCTTCGAGCGCAAGACGAAGCTGGTGATTACGGCAGCGGGCGAGGAACTGCTCGCGCGCGCGCGCGGCCTCCTTGAACAAGCGGACGAGCTTGCGGACAGCGCGGCGCGTGGCGCCGATCCGTTCGACAAGACGGTGCGGCTCGGCGTGATTCCGACGATCGCGCCGTATCTGTTACCGGAGATCGCGCCGGCGTTGCGCACGAAGTACCCGAAGCTGCGCATCGTGTGGGTCGAGGAGAAGACGCCTGCGCTGCGCGCGCGGCTCGAGAACGGCGAGCTCGACGGCATGATCGCCGCGCGCGAGTCCGCGCTCGGGGACGTCGCGCAGGAGGAGATCGGCAGCGATGCGTTCGTGCTCGCAGTGCCGCGCGACCACGCGCTCGCGCGCGCGAGAAAGCCCGCGCGCATCGAGGCGCTCACGGATGAGCGCGTGATGCTGCTCGACGATGGGCACTGCTTTCGCGACCAAGTGTTTGCGCTCTGCGCGCGCAGCGGCATCGCCGAGAGCGAGCTGCGCGCGACGAGCCTCGCGACGCTCGTACAGATGGTCGCGGGGGGCGCCGGCGTGACGCTGCTGCCGAGCCTCGCGCTCGAGGCGGAGAATCGCGGCGGGGCCCTCGCACTGCGCGAACTCGCGGCGCCGAAACCCGCGCGCACGCTGGTGCTCGCCTGGCGCAAGACGGCGCCGCTCGCTGCGACCTTCGTGCCGCTCGCACGCGACCTCGCGGAGCTGCACGCGGGCCTCGCGAAGCGCGCACGCGCCGCGATCGCGCGCGCCGCGGAGGCGGGCGGCGCGCGATAGCCCGCGGCTATCGCGCAGATCCCTGAACTGACTTGGACCCGAGCGCGCGTGTGCTCGAAGCTCTCCACTCACTGCGGCGCCGTTCGCCGCGA
>JANNKN010000421.1:0-4030 GCA_031396315.1 Deltaproteobacteria bacterium | reverse complement strand
GCTCACATCGACGAAGCGCGCCCGCGCGACGCGCTGCGCGATCAGCAGATCGACCGCCTCCTTGTAGAGCGCGCGCAGCTCGCTCTCGATGCGCGCGCGCGCGTCGGGGCCGGTGCGCGGGTTCGCGAGCGCCGTCTCGCGCTTGTGCGCGTCGGCGATCAGCCGCTTCGCTTTCACGACGGCCTCGAGGAACGCGAGCTTGCGCTGCTCGGGGTCGTCGCCGGGCTGGTCTTCGTCGATCTCGAGCCCCGAGAGCATGTCGTGCGGCGTGCGTTGGCCGCGCCGCAGCTCGTCCGCCATCGCGAGGAACGCGCGCATGCCGAGCGGCGTGCCGAGCGTCGCGTACAGCATGCGGTGCTCGCCCGCCTCGATGCGCTGCGCGAGCGCCACTTCACCCTCGCGCGTCAGCAGTGAAACTTGCCCCATCTCGCGCAGGTAGACGCGCACTGGATCGTTGCTGCTGGCCTCGCCCGGGCTGTGCGAGATCGCGGCGCGCGCCTCGCGCACCCGCGCCATCTCGTTCGGCGAGCGCACCACCGCGATGTCGTTCTCGCTGAAGATCGCCATCACCTCGTCGAGCTGCTCCGGCGTGAGCACCTCGCCGGGGAACGCACCGCTCAGATCCGAAACGGTGATGTAGCCCTTCTTGCGGCCGAGGCTGACTAAGCGCGCAACCCGCTGGGCGCGCTCGGCGGCGTGCGCCTGGGCGGGCACGCGCGCTTTCGCACCGGCGTTCGCGTGCGCATCCGTGGCTTCGCCTTGGATGAGGGTCACGCGCTCGGGCGCGAGGCCATTATTGAGACTGCGGAGAGGCGTTCGGCGAGATCCGGGAACCATCGAAGTCATGGGGGGCGCTCCTTCGACTGCGGCAACGGGTCAATGTGTAGTGCGATTCAGCGGACGGGTGAACCTCGGGCGGCGCGGCGTTGTTCGAGCTCGTGCTGCTTCAAGGCGATCAGATCTTCAGTGGGGGCACTGCCCAGGATGACGCTCTGGGTCAGGGCGCGGGAGCGGATGCGCTGTTGGTCGCGCGCGAGCCAAGCGAGCTCGTCGCGCAGGATGCGCGCGGCGTGGTCGGCGTTCTCGAGATCGGGGCGCGGGCCGCTCGCCAGCGCGACGAAGCGGCGGCGGCGCTCGCCGTCGAGCGCGTCGGTCAGCGAAGCGGGATCGCCGCCCGCGAGCGCGAGCTCGTGCACTTCGCGGGCGAGCGCGCGGAAATCCTCGTCCGGTGCGAGCAACGCAAGATCGTCGCCTGCGACGATCGCCCCGCAGGCCTGGTGATCGATCAGAATGCGCAGCGCGTCGGCGAAGTGGCGCTCGGCGGGGTCGAGCTTGCGCGGCGCCGGCGCGGGCTCCCTCGCTTCGCCATCGCGCTCGCTGCCGCTCATGCGTTCCTTGCGCACCGCGGCCTCGACGTCGCGCGCATCCGCGTTCGCAGCGAGCGCGAGGCGGCGCGCGAACTCACCGCGCTCGACCGGATCGAGCACGCGCGCGAGCAGCGGCGCGACTGCGGCGACCGCGTCCGCGCGCTGGTACGGCGTCGCGACGCCGGCTGCGCAGGCGCGTCGAATCGCGAGGTCGAGCGCGGGCGGCGCGTTGTCCACGAGCTTCTGGAGCGCCTCGGCGCCGTGCTCGGCGAGGTAGTCGTCGGGGTCGAGGCCGCCGGGAATCGTGGCCGCGGCGATGCGCACGCCCTGCGGCAATAACACTTCGAGCGAGCGCAGCATCGCGCGCTGGCCGGCCTCGTCGCCGTCGAAGAACATCACGACGTCGCGCACGCGGCGGCGCAGCGCGCGCGCGTGATCTTCGCTGAGGGCGGTGCCGCAGGTGGCGAGCGCCTCGCCGATTCCCGCGCGGTCCATCGCGATGCGGTCGAAGTAGCCCTCGACGATGACTGCACGCTCGCGCGTGCGCAGCGCCTCGAGCGCGGACGGGAAGCCGTAGAACGCCTCGCGCTTCCGGTACACCGGACTCTCGGGCGTGTTCAGGTACTTCGGCTCTTGATCCTTCGCGAGCGCGCGCCCGCCAAAGCCGATCGTCCGCCCGCGCGCATCCTCGATCGGGAACACGACGCGGTTGCGCAGCAGGTCGTAGTGCCCGTTGCCGCTCTCGCGCGCCCGTAACAATCCCGCGCGCTCGCCCGTTTCGGCCGCGATCTTCTCGCGCCGCAGCGCGCTCACGAGCCCGTCCCACGCGTCGGGCGCGAAGCCGATGCCGTAGCGCGCGACGTCGGCTTCGCTGAGCCCGCGCTGTGCGAGATAGGCCCACGCCGCCGCGCCACGCGGGCCGCGCAGCTCCGCCTGGTAGAACGCCCGCGCCGCTTTGTTCGCGGCATAAACTTCATCGAGCACGCTGCGCTCGGGGCCGCCGTCGTACTCGGGAATCTCGATGCCGGCATCGCCCGCGAGCGAGCGCACGGCTTCGGGGAAGCTCATGCCGTCGTGCTTCATCAGGAAGCCGAACACGTTGCCACCCTCGCCGCAGCCGAAGCAGTGATAAGTGCCTCGCTCGGGGCTCACGATGAACGACGGCGACTTCTCGTGATGGAACGGGCAGAGGCCCTTCCAGGTGCGGCCGGCTTTCTTGAGGCCGACATGACGTCCGATCAGGTCGACGATGTCGACCCGGTCGCGCACTGCATTGAGCGTGTCCGTGGGGATTCGGCTCATCGCTCTAGCCCCCGGCTGTTGCGCGTAGCTAGCGCACCATCCGCTTCAGCTTCTTCAACGCCCGCTTGCGAGCCGCAGCTTCCTTCTTCTTCCGGCGAACGCTCGGCTTATCGAAGGATTCGCGCCGGCGAAGCTCGGTGAGAACGCCAGCCTTCTCTACCGACTTCTTGAAGCGCTTCATCGCGATCTCGAAGGGCTCGTTATCTCTGACTTTGACGATGGGCATTCGCCCTCCTGAAGCGTGAACAGCGCTAGGCGCTGAGAACCGTTGAGAACGCGCCCATGGCAATAACGAGCGCCTCACCCCGGGTCTGCGGCTGAAGTAGCTCGCGGCCGCTATGGGTGGCGAGGAAATTAGACCCGAGGGCCCCGAGCAACAGCTCTCGGGCAGACGAAAACGCTAGGAAATACGAGGGGTTCGGGGTCATGGGCGCGGGGCGAGCAAGCTAGCGCACGATTTTTCGCAGCGTCAAGCAAGCAAGCCGAGTTTCCTCATAAAAACCGCGCTGGTCGGCTCAGCGCGACGGGGGCCTCACGGCAATCCCCAGTTCGAGCAGCCGCCGCTTCACCGAGCCGACGGTCTGCTCCTTGAAATGGAAGATCGAAGCGGCGAGCGCGGCCTGGGCGTGGCCGCCCGCGGGCCCGTCGTCGAGCGCGGCGGCGAGGGATTCGGGGGTGCCGCCGCCGCCCGATGCGATCACCGGGATCGAGACGGCGTCCGCGACCGCGCGCACCAGCTCGAGGTCGTAGCCAGCCTTCGTGCCGTCGCGGTCCATGCTCGTGAGCAGGATCTCGCCGCCGCCGGCCGCCGCCATGCGCTGCGCCCAGGCGACCGCATCGATGCCCGTTGGTCGCCGCCCGCCGTGGGTGAACACCTCGAAGCGCGGAGCCTCTGTGGTGCGGTCGCCATGGCTATTGGCGCGCTCGCTCGCCCGCGCGCGGAAGGCCTGCGGGTCGGCGATGCGCTTCGCGTCGATCGCGATCACCAGGTTCGCACTGCCGATCTTGAGTGCGGCCTCGGCCACCAAGTCCGGGTTCTCGACGGCCGCGGTCATGATCGAGGTCTTGTCCGCGCCCGCATTCAGCAGATCGCGGATGTCCTGCACCGAGCGCACGCCGCCGCCCACGCACAGCGGCATGAACACCGTCTCGGCGGTGCGCGCGACCACGTCGAACAGCGTGCGCCGCCCTTCGTGGCTGGCGCTGATGTCGAGGAACGTGATCTCGTCCGCTTCCTGCTCGTCGTACATGCGCGCGACTTCGACCGGGTCGCCCGCGTCGACGTGCTCGACGTACTGCACGCCCTTCACGACGCGGCCGCGGTCGACGTCGAGGCACGGAATGATGCGCTTCAGGAGCAT
>JANNKN010000416.1:0-1129 GCA_031396315.1 Deltaproteobacteria bacterium | reverse complement strand
CTCACGCCCGCCACTTCGCCGCCCGCCATGCGCGCGAGCTTCACGGCCGCGGAGGCGGTGCCGCCAGTCGCGATCAGGTCGTCGACCACGAGCACGCGCTGGCCGCGCGCGACGGCGTCGACGTGCAGCTCGACGCGGTCTTCGCCGTATTCGAGGGCGTAGCTCGCGGCGAACGTGTCGAAGGGCAGCTTGCCTGCTTTGCGCACGAGCGCGAAGCCGGCGCCGAGCGCGAGCGCCACCGGCGCGCCGAAGATGAAGCCGCGCGACTCGACGCCGAGTACGCGCTGGATGCCGGCCTCACGGTAGGGCGCCGCAATCGCGTCCACCGCGGCGCGCAGCGCACGCGGGTCGAGCAGCAGCGGCGTGACATCGCGAAACAGGATGCCCGGCTTCGGAAAGTCGGGGATGTCGCGCACCAAGCGCTTCAGCTCTTCGGCGTTCACTCGGCCCTCTCGGCTTGCGATTACGGCAGGTAGCGCAGCGGATCGCGCGGCGTCTCACCGTATCTCACTTCGAAGTGCACGATCGGGTTCCGCGCGCGCGCATTGCCGGTCTTGCCGACGTCGGCGATGTGCTGGCCGCGCTCGACGTGCGCGCCCTTCTCGACGCGATTGCGCTTGTTATGGGCGTAGGCCGTCGAGTAGCGCGCGTCGTGTCTCACCACCACGATGTTGCCGTACCCGCCGAGCCGGCCCGAGAAGATCACGACGCCCGCGGCCGCGGCCCAGATCGGCGCTCCGTCGCGCGTGCTGATGTCGATGCCTTCGTGGGGCCGTCCACTGCGCACGCCGAAGCCCGAGGTGACGATGCCGTGCACCGGCCAGCCGAGCGCGAGCCGCGCGGCGTCCGCGTCGAGCTCGCGCGCGAGCGGTTCGCGGGGCGCGGCGCGGCGCGTGCCTGGAATCGCGAGCCGCGACCCGACCTCGAGCGCGCGCGGATCGCGGATGCCGTTCTCGCGCATCAGCGCCTCGACGCTCACGCCGTAGTGGAGCGCGATGCGGTAGAGGTTCTCGCCGCGCTGCACGACGTGCACCGCGCTGGGCGCCCTCGGCGCGCTCGGCGAGACACACGCGAGTGCGAGCAGGAGCGCAGCGAGCGTGGCGAGCCTGCGAGCGGCGCGTGGGCGGCG
>JANNKN010000415.1:0-6036 GCA_031396315.1 Deltaproteobacteria bacterium | reverse complement strand
GCCCGGCGACGCGATCCTCGACACCCGCGTGCTGCGCGAGCTGCTGCGCGAGCCAGGCAGCGCCGCCGCGCTCTCGGGCGACGGCGCGCAGCGCACCGCGCTCGTGCGCTTCGCGGCCGGCACGCAGCCCGCGCCGTCGAGCGCGCGCGAGCTGCGCGGCTACGCCGAGGATCAGCTCCGGGCGGGCACGGTGAGCGAACTGCCGCTCGCCGCGATCGCGCAGCACATCACGAATCTGCGCCGCGATCAGCCGGCCTACGCGTTTCGGATCGCCGCGAGCGAGATCGCGACGACCGAGCGCTGGCTGTTCTGGTCGAACTACAAAGGCTCGACGGACTTTTTGACGCGCTGGGTCTTTCCGCCGTTCGTGTGGGCCGCGGTGCGCCCACTCGCGCACCTCGGCGTTCATCCGAACTGGGTGACCGGCCTTGCGATGGTGCTGTGCTTCGGCGCGATCCCGCTCTGGGCCACGGGGCACTGGATCGTCGGCTTCGTCGCTGCTTACACGATGGCGGTGCTCGATTCGGTGGACGGCAAGCTCGCGCGGCTCACCTACACGACCTCCGAGATCGGTAACCTGATGGATCACGGCACCGACCTGATCCACCCGCCGTTTTGGTACGCGGCCTGGGCGTTCGGGCTCGCGGGCGGACCGACGGGCGCGCTCTACGAGCTCACGCTCTGGATGTTCGGGCTCTACACGCTCGATCGCCTGCTCGCGCCGATCTTCAAATCGATTACGGGCAAGTCGATTCACGGCTACGCGCCGATCGACGTGACGATGCGCACCTTCATCTCGCGACGAAACGTGAACCTGCCGGTGTTCACGCTCGCGCTGCCGCTCGGCCTCGGCGCAGCAGCGATTCAATTCGTGGTGGCGTGGCAGGCAGCGTGCTTCGTGTTTCACGCCGTGCGCTGCGTTCAGGTGTGGCAAGCGAAGCGCGCGACCGCGCGGGCTTGAGGCTCAGCCGATCTGGCGCTTCGGCAGCTCGCTCACGCGCACGTGGGCGGCGAGGCCGCGCCGCACCGCTTCGAGATCCTCGAGCGAATCGATCTCGCCCCACCAGAGGCCTTCCATCGAGCACGCGCGCACCAGCTCGCGTCGCGCAAGCTCGCCGATCGCGGTGGTGTAGTAGGCGCGCTGTTGCCCGAAGCGGCGCACGAGCTGGTCGAACGCTTCGCGCAGCGCGGTGGTGCCGGCGCCGCGCAGCAGCGTCATGCCGATCGCCTCGCCGTGCGCTTCCTCCGCGTCGAGATCCTTGCCGATCGCGCGCACGAAGCCGCCTTGCACGCGCACCTTCATGTCGTCGTCGTCGTAGCTCGGCTTCACGTTCACGACGATCGTGACCGGATTCGGCGGCGAAGCGAGCAGGCGCCCGACGACGTCCCCCTCGAACAGCGTGTCGCCATTCAGCAGGATGCACTCGCCCTCGAAATCGCGGCTCGCGAGCCAGGCCGTAATCAGGTTGTCGGCCTGATCGAAGAACGGGTTGTACCGCACGCGCACGGAGAGCTTCGGAATCGTTTGCGCCGAGGCGAAGCGCTCGACCTTCTCGATGCCGTAGCCACCCATCACGACAGCCTCGCGCACGCCGTGCGCGGCCAGCGTGCGCAGCTGCACCTCGAGCACCGAGCGCTCGCCGTCCACCGGCACCAGACATTTTGGCAGGTCGCGCGTAACGGGGAACAGGCGCCGGCCTTGGCCCGCGCTCAGGATGATGGCTCGCAAGTTGGCCCTCGGGTTGCGCGGAACCGCGTCCCCGTGCGGACGCCGCGCTTGCGGGGATTGTCCTCTACCAGCCCGATTCAACAAGGTGGGTAACTGCGGACTGCGTGACGAGTTCGCTCGGTCGAGGCATGGCTGTCTCCTGACTCAATAATGGTGGGTAAGCTGCGCCCCGCGTGATGGCCGGAAGCGAATCGAAGAGAGACGCGGCGCGCAAAGCGAAGGCGCTGACGCGAGGGCACCGGCCGCTTGGCTGGAGCCTGTTCGGCTACATCGCGCGCGAGGCGGTGTCCCCGACCTTGCTCGCGCTCGGCGGGCTCTCGCTCGCCGCCGTCACGAAGAGCCTGCTCGGGCTCTCGGACCTGCTCGTGAACCGCGGCCTCAGCGTCGAGGACACCGCCGCGTTCGTGGGCTTCGAGATCGTCGTGCTGGCGGCTCGCATCCTTCCCTTCGCGGTGCTGCTCGGGGCGCTGATCGCGCTCGGTCGGCTCGCCGCGGACAAGGAACTGCTCGCACTCGAGACCTGCGGCGTTTCGCCGGGGCGCTTGATCGGCCCTGTGCTCAGCGTCGGTTGCCTCGGCACGCTGGCGGGGCTCGCACTCTCGCTGCTCGTCGTGCCGGCAACGCATGCGGCGCGCGAGCGGCTGCTGGTTCGGAGCACGCTCGAGCAGCCAGGCTCGGTGCTGCGCGCGGGCATCGTGCAGAGGTTCGGCGAGCGACGGCTTTCCGCGCTCGAGGCCTCGAGCCGCGGCGACGACCTGCGCGGCGTCATGCTGCACGCCGAGGATCTCGACGAAACCTTCTTCGCGGAGAGTGCGACGCTGCGGGTGCCCAAACCGGGCACGATCGTCGTGACGATGCGCGACGGCGTGATCGTCACCAACGCAGGCGAACGCTCGCAGCTGGTGCGCTTCAAGCTGTTCCGCACCGAGCTGCAGGGGAAGGAATCGATCGGCAACCCGCAGGGCGACGAGGGCCGCTTCGCCGCCACGCCGACCGACGCGCTCTGGTCGGCGGTGCCGGCCACGGCGCAGGACGACCGCGCGATCCGCAGTGAGCTCGCGCGCCGCTTCGCGACGCCGTTCGCGGCGCTCGCGCTCACCTGGCTCGCAGTGCCGCTCGCACTCACGCTCGGCAGCGGCACGCGCGGCGGCGGCGGCATCGTCGGGCTCGGCGTGACGGTCGTGTACTACGGGCTGCTGCAAGCATCGAATGGCCTGCTCGAGTTTCCAGACGTGCCGGTCGTGGCGGCCGCCTGGCTGCCGAACATCGCTGCGCTGATCGGCGGCGCGGTGCTGATGATTCGCCGCTTCGTATTGCTGCGCGAGCAGCAGCCGAAGGCGCGTGCCGCGGACGCGCGCGACGTCGGATCGCAGCGTGCGCGCGCGGGCCGGCGCTGGGCGCTGACGCGCTACGTGACGCGGCGCTACGCGACCACCGCGCTGCTCGGCATCGGCGTGCTGCTGCTCGCCTACTTGCTCGTCGATGTGCTCGAGAAGCTCGAGCAGTTCGCGGAACACGGAGCCGCGTTCTCCGAGGTGCTGCGCTTCTATGGCGCGCGCCTGCCCCTGCTCGCGTCGCGGGTGCTGCCGATGGGCCTGCTCGTCGCCGCGGCGATGCTGGTGAGCGCGATGTCGAGCGAGGGCGAGCTGATCGGCATGGAAGCGTGCGGGATTCGCCCCGGCCGAGGGCTCGTGCCGGTGATCGTGATCGCCGCGCTCGTGATGCCCGCCTACTACGTACTCGTCGATCGCGTGCTGCCGAAGGCGAACGCACTGGCGGATCGGCTGAAGGACACGGAGATCAAGGGCAAGGCGCCAGGCGGGTGGGAAGAAGTCTGGTCGCACACGGCGCGCACCGCGCTGCACGTCGGCGCGCTCAACTCGCGGGCCGGCATGGCGCGCGATCTCACGCTCTACGAGCTCGGCGCGACGGGCCTCCCCGAGCGCCGGCTCGATGTGCGCGTCGCGAGGGCACTCGGGCACGACGAGTGGCGCCTCAGCGACGCGAAGCTCACGCTGATCTCGCGCGCCGGGCTGTTCGACACCGCCGCCGGTGAGACGCGCTCGATCCCCGAGATCGAGTCGTCGCTCAGTGACCCTGGGCACCTCGACAGCGCACAGCTCCGGAAGCACATCGCCGACGCGAGGCTCGGGGGCTACAGCTCGACGGCGTTCAAGGTCGACCTCCAGATGCGTCTCGCGTCGCCGCTTCAGTGCCTGCTGCTGCCGTGGCTCGGGCTCCTGATCGCACTCGGCGCGAGGAAGCCCGCGCCGAGCTTGCTCTGGGCGATCGCGGTCGGCGTCGGCTTCATCCTCGTGACGGGCGTGTCGGTTGCGCTCGGATACGGCGGCACGATTCCCGCGATGGCGGCTGGCTGGCTGCCCTCCGGGGCAGTCGCGCTCGCGACGATCGCCCTGCAGCTTCGCCGCTGACACGCGAGCAAACCTGGGGTTACTCTGCGCGAGCGCGCCGCGGCCCCCTCTCCGCGACGGCCCTCGCCGGGAGACCTGAATGTTCGGCCGCCGTTCGGACGGAACGCTCGTCCGCAACTTGCCGAAGCTTCGACGTTTCATGCCGTTCGTCTCGCCGCGGCGGAACGAATCCCTGTTTTATTACGCCCACGAGATCGAAGTCGACACGGCGCTCGCGTTCCTCGAGCAGCAGAACGTGGGCCGTCCGGCAGACCAGCAGGTCACGCTGTTCCACCTCTACCTGCGCTCGGTTGCGCTCGGCACCGAGGAAAATCCCGAGATTAATCGCTTCGTTGCGGGCGGCCGGATCTATCAGCGCGACGGCGTGTGGCTGACCTTCAGCGCGATGCGGGAGCTGCAGAAGGGCTCCGTGCTGATCACCGTGAAACGCGATTTCCCGTCTGGCGAGACGCTGCACGGCATGGTCGACCGGGTGCTCGGGTCGCTGGTCAGCCGCCGGGGCGGAGAGAAGACCCAGGCGGACAAAGAGGTCGATCTCGCGCTCTACCTGCCGTCGTTCCTGATCCGCGGCGTGATGAAGCTGCTGAATTGGGGCAACGCCCTCGGCGTCCTCCCCCCGTCGATGATTACCGGCGACCCGCTCTTCACCTCGCTGTTCGTGGCCAACATGGGCTCGATCGGGATGGAGACGGGCCACCACCACCTTTGGGAATACGGCACCTGCTCGGGCTTTTGCGTGATGGGAAAGATCCGCACACGGCCGGATGGAACGCGCTATGTGCAGTGCAGCTACACCTGGGACGAACGCGTCGCGGACGGCATGGCGACGAGCTTCGCTCTGAGCGCGTTCAAGGAACGCGTCGAGAATCCGGAGAAACTCCTCTGACCGACCTATTCGACAAAGTCGCCAGCTATGACCGCGCGCAGACTCTGCGCGACCACGCGATCTACCCGTACTACCGGGTGGTCTCGTCGGGCCAAGACCCGGTCGTCACGATGAACGGTCGCGATGTCGTGATGCTGGGTTCCAACAACTACCTCGGGCTGTCGAGCCACCCCGAGGTGAAGGCCGCCGCCGCCGCGGCACTCGAGAAATACGGCACGGGCTGCGCCGGCTCGCGGCTGCTCAACGGCACGCTCGACATCCACGTCGAGCTCGAAGAGCGCCTCGCGCGCTTCATGCGCCGCGAGGCCGTGATCACTTTCGCGACGGGCTATCAGGCCAACGTCGGCGCGCTCTCGACGCTGCTCGGACGCCACGACGAGGTGTTCCTCGACAGCCTCGATCACGCCTCGCTGATCGATGGCATCCGGCTCGGCTTCGCGAAGGACCGGAAGTTCCGCCACAACGACATGGAAGATCTCGAGAAGAAGCTGAACGCGGCGCCGAAAGACACCGGCAAGCTGATCGTCGTCGACGGCGTCTACTCGATGGAAGGCGATCTCGCGGACCTGCCAGGCATCGTCGCGGCCGCCAAAAAACACGGCGCGCGCGTGATGGTGGACGAGGCGCACGGCGTCGGCGTGATGGGCACGAATGGCCGCGGTGCCTGCGAGCACTTCGGCGTCGAGGCCTCGGTCGACTTGGTGATGGGGACGTTCTCGAAATCTCTGGCGTCGGTGGGCGGCTTCATCGCGGGCAGTCGCTTGGTGGTGGACTACATCAAGCACACCGCGCGCGCGGCCATCTTCTCCGCTGCACCCGCGCCGCCCGTGATTGGCGCGGTGATCAAGGCGCTCGACATCCTCGAGCGCGAACCGGAGCGGCGCAAAGCACTCTGGGAAAACACCGACTACATGAACCACGCTTTGACCGCGCTCGGAGCCGTCAGTTTGCCTTCCATCGCGCAAACTGCATGGCCCAGCAAACCGGTG
>JANNKN010000404.1:0-24870 GCA_031396315.1 Deltaproteobacteria bacterium | reverse complement strand
TACCTCGAAGCCCCACGACACCAACCCGTCACGCGCGCGGCCGAGCGCCGAGCCGCACCGAGCTGCCACGCCCCTGCGCCGCCTCGATACTCAGGCCTTCTTCGCAGCAGCAGCCGCCGCCGCCACCGCCTCCGCCAACTTCTCCCGCAGCTTCTCCGGATCCACCGGCTTCTTGAACAGCACCGTCGCGAGCCCCGCGACTTTGCTGCGCTTGATGATGTGGTCCTTGTCGTAGTGGAACGCAGTCATCATCAAGACCGGTAGCCCCGGCCAGCGCTGTTGGATCTGCAGGAACAGCGCGTGCCCATCCATGTTGGGCATTACGACGTCGGTGAGCACGGCGTCGAAGCGGCCGGTGGCGAGCCTCTCAAGCGCTTCGAGGCCGTCGCTCGCCGTAATCACTTCGCAGCCGTCGCGCTCGAGGATCTCCTTCATGCTGCGCGCGATGCCGAGGTCGTCGTCGGCGACGAGCACGCGCAGGCCGGCGATGCGCTTGTCGCGCGCACGTACGTCGCTGCGCCGGCCGCGCAGGTCGAGCATGCGCGCGGGGCCGATGTAGGTAACGGTTTCGTAGGTTTCTTCGCGCGCCATCTGCCCCAAGCGCTCGACGATCTCGGCGATCCGCGCCAGCTCGCGGCGGATCGCGTCGAGGCGCTCGAGCTCGACCGGGCACTCGGCGTCGCCCGCGAGCCGCTCGATGTCGTGCTCCAGCAGCTCGGCTTGATTCAGGATGACGGCGAGCGGATTGTTGATCTCGTGGGAGATGCCGATCGCCACTTCGCCGAGCGTCGCCAGCTGGTCCTTGCGCAGGATCTCGCGCAGATCCTTCGCGAAGCCGATCGTGCCGTCGGGTGCACCCGCGTCGTCGCGCAGCAAAGTGCCGGTGATCGCCACCGGGATGATCTCGCCGCTCTTCGCGAGGAACTGCGTCTGAAACGTCTCGACGCTGCCGCCGCCGTCGCGCATCGCCTTCATCACGCGCTTGGCTTCGTCGAGGCTCGGGTAGAGCTCGATCACGAGCCGGCCGCGGATTTCCGCGCCGCTGTAGCCGAGGCTCTTCGCCGCGCCATCGTTGTAATAGATGACGGTGCCTTTGCGATCGGTCGCGACGATGATGTCGGGCGACCGTTCGATCAGCTGCAAGAGTCGTTCTTGCGTGAGAGCCACGCGGCTCCTTACTCGTGCTCCGCCAGCCAGCGCTCCGCGTCGATCGCGGCCATGCAGCCGGTGCCGGCCGCCGTCACCGCCTGACGATAGACGGGATCCATCGCATCGCCGCAGGCGAATACGCCGACGATGTTGGTGCGCGACGTGCCGCGCTCCACCTTCAGGTAGCCGACGTCGTCCATCTCGAGCTGGCCCTTGAACAGATCCGTGTTCGGCTTGTGGCCGATCGCGACGAACAGGGCATCGATCGGCCGCTCGGAGAGCGCGCCCGTCTTCAGGTTCTTCACGCGCAAGCCCGTCACGAACTCGCTGCCGAGCACCTCGTCGACCGCCGAATCCCAGACGAACTCGATCTTCTCGTGCTTGAGCGCCCGCTCGCGCATGATCTTCGACGCGCGCAGCTCGCCCCGGCGATGGATCACGGTCACCTTGGGCGACGCGTAGCGCGTCAGGAAAAGCGCTTCCTCGAGCGCGGTGTCGCCGCCGCCGACCACGGCGATCGGCTTGCCGCGGAACAGCGCGCCGTCACAGGTGGCGCAGGCCGAGACGCCGCGGTTCATGAACTTCTGCTCGCTCGGGAGGCCGATCCACTTCGCGGTGGCGCCGGTCGCGACGATCACGGCGTCGGCGAGAAACGCCGCGCTCTCGGTCTCCACCCGAAACGGGCGCTGCGAGAAGTCCACCTTCGTCGCGTCTTCCATCAGGATGCGCGTGCCGAAGCGCTCCGCCTGCTTCTGGAAGCGCTCCATCATCTCCGGGCCGGTCACGCCTTCCGGAAAGCCGGGGTAGTTCTCGACCTCGGTCGTGAGCATCAGCTGCCCGCCGAACTGGAGGCCCGCCACCATCACCGGCTTCAGGTCCGCACGCGCTGCGTAGATTGCGGCGGTGTAGCCCGCGGGCCCGCTGCCGATGATCAGCAGCTTCACGGGCTCGGCGGGCTTCGCTGCTTTCTTCTCGGTGCCGAGCAGCGCATCGAGCTTGCCCGCGCGCTCGAGCGCTGCGAGCTCGTCGAAGCCGCCTACGTGCACGTCGCCGATGAAAATCTGCGGCACGGTCGCGCGCTGGGAGCGCTCCACCATCTCGTCGCGCTTCTCGGGCAGCGCCTCGACGTCGATTTCTTCCCAGCTCTGGCCCTTCTGCGTGAGCAGGCTCTTGGCGCGGTCGCAGTACGGGCACCACGACTTCGTGTACATGACGATCTTGGCCATCGAATCCTCCGCGGGTCGCCTCGGGCGCACGAGGGTAGGGGCTCGGATGCTGAGCCGCAGCGAAGCGTTTCGGCTCTTCGCGCGCCGATCTTGCTCGGCAACACCCACCCCGCCCGGTGAGTCCCTACAGGGGCTCCGTGATCGGCAGATCCTCCCAGAGCAGCTGGAGGAAGGTGCCGATGAAGAACGCCATGAAGCTCATCAGCAGGACGGCGCTCGGGAAGGCCGGCAGCGGCTCGTAGCCGAGGATGCGGGGCAGTTCGCCGGCCAGCGGAGCCAGGCTTTCTCGCATCACGGCGAGCTCTCCGCCTCCGCTCCAGTTGCGCGCCGCCATCAGGGGCCCGAGCAAGCTCGTCACCACCACGCCGAACGCGGCGGCCTCGATCAGCCCGAGCAGGAAGATGTCGCGCGCGCGCGCGAAGGCCTCCTCTGGATCGCCGAGCCGGCGCTGCACTTCGACGAACAAGTAGAGCAGTGTGGTCGAGCCCAACAACGCGATCGTCGAGATCAGATAGACGATCGGCTGCTCCGCGAGATCCCAGACTTCGTCGATCAGGAACACGGGCAAGTAGCCGACGATGATGCCCGCCCCGATGCGCGGGACGGAGGTGTAGAAGAAGGTGAGATCCTTCCTCCACATGAACTGCACGCCGAGGAACCAGAGCGCCGCGAGCATCACCAGCCCGACGACGCCCGAGGCCAGCGCATCGAACAGGCGCGGCGCGCGCCCGTAGGCGAACGCGGCGCCGATGAACGGCAGTGCAGGGACGAGCAGCGCGAGCGCGTAGTTGCGCGTGCGATGGAACGAGAGCCTGCGCTCGCCACCATCCAGCCCGCGCTTCAGGTACTCGGCGTGGCGGCGCACGACGGCGGCATGGTGCACGTCGTAGCGGCGCAGAAAGTACGTTTCGAGCTTGCCGAGCAGGCGCAGGCAATCGCGATCTTTCGGCCGCCGCAGAAACGGCGTGAGATCCGTCGCGCGATTCGCACGCGTCCGCGTTGCGGAGAGCACGGCCCGCAACACCTCGGCGTCCCGTTCGCCGAACGGCGAGCGCTCCTCCTCGAAAGCGCCGTTCTCGGTGTCGAGGCAAACGTCCTCGAGCCAGCGGTGATAGGCGCGTTCGGCCGCGCCGAGCAGCTGTGCGTCGATGCGCTCCGGATCGTTCGAGGCAAGCGCGTAAAAGAAGCCGAGGTCCGTCGGATCGGTGCTGCTCTCGGCCCGCGCCTCGCCGCGCACGTACTTCGCGAGAAACTCCGGCCGCACGCGCGCATCCACCAGCGGCAGCAGCGTGTGGAGGTGGAGCCGCCGCAGATGGAGCGCAGCGAGCTCGAGGCGCGGAAGCTGCGCGAGATTCTTATCGGCGAGGAAGCGCTGCGCGATCGCGCTGAAGACCGCGACGTCCTCGCAGGCGCGCAGGTAGGCCGCGCGGTTCTCGCCCGCGCGCAGGCGCTCGAGCACGCTCTCGAGCGTCGCGGGCAGCGCGGCGAGTAGGCGCGTCATCAGCTCTTCCGCGTCGCGGCGGCTCGCTTCGGGCGAGAGCCAGCGCGGGCTCGTCCATAGATCTTCGAGGCGCAGATACAGCTCGGCCGGATCGTGGCGCGTCGCGTGGAACGAGAACGTCTCGGGGAAGACGCTGTGGAAGCCATCCCCGGCGTCGCGCTCGAAGCGGACCTCGCGCGCGTGGAATGCGTAGGTGAAGCGGTAGCTGGCCTTGAGGCGCTCGATGCGCAGCTCGAGCCGCGGTAGCGCGGGCGCCCCGCTCGGCACGGGAGTCGCGGTCGACGCGGACGCTGCGGACATCTCGTTAAAGAACGGCGCGCTTCGGATTGTCGCCGGACTCGTAATAAGTCTCGACGCGCTGCGCGAGTTCCTTCACGCGCTCCGGCAGGCGCGCGCCGAGCGGCCAGCGCGCGCTCGCAACGCGCATGCGCTCGCGCAGCAGCTGCGCATCGGGGAAATCTTCGCGCGCGAGCGAATCGTCGACCGTGAGCCAATGCTCGATCGCGGTGAGCGTGCGGTTCGTGCGTTCGCGCAGCTCGCCCATGCCCGGTGCGCTCACCTGCTTCTCGCGCAGTTGTTGGGAAAGTTTGCCGAGCTCCGCTTGCGCGGTCGCTAGCCGCGGCCGCAGGCCGCCGTCTGCATGCGTCGCGAGCCCCTCGACGATCTCGTCGAAGCGCAGGCGAATCGGCTCGTGCGAGATCTCGCGCGCCAGAATCACCTGCCCGAGATCCTCGCCGTGTGCGCCCGTCAGCGCGTGCATCTTCACGCGCACGCGCACGCCGTCGCCGACGGGCAGGTCGATGTCCGTGTGGCTCATCTCTTGATCGCCGCGGATGCACATCACCGCGCCGCCGAAGCGGTCGAACACCGCCGGCGGCAGCGCGTCGCGAAGTTCTTTGCCGCGCACGTCGCCCGTGAGCCCGAGGTATTGCCGCGCCGGCTTGTTCACGGCGCGCACCACGCCGCGCGCGTCGAGCGCGAGCGCGCCCGTATCGAGCTGATCCATTACGCCCTCGAGGAACACGTTGGCGGTGCGCAGATCGCCGAGCAACCGCTCGTTCTCGAGCGTGAGCGCGTGATGGTCCGCCGCGCGGCGCACCACCTGCTTCAGCTGATCGGGCTCCCACGGTTTCGTGATGTACGCGTACACGTGGCCGTCGTTGATCGCGCGGATGATGGCGTTCATGTCCGCGAAGCCGGTGAGGATGATCCGCTGCGTCGCGGGCGAGCGCTTGAAGACGCGCGCGAGAAACTCGACTCCGGTCATCTCCGGCATGCGCTGATCGGAAATCACGACCGCGATCGGCGCGTGCTTGTCGAGCAGCGTGAGCGCCTCATTCGCGGACGGCGAGGTGAACACCTCGTAGTCGTCCTCGAACGTGAACGTCATCGTCTCGAGGATTGCCTCCTCGTCGTCGACGATTAGGAGGCGCGGGCGCGGTTTGGCCATTGGGCTGGCACCTTAGCTAGGACGACGTGGGTCGGCGTGCCAGCATCGAGGCCGCGCCTCCTGATCGTCGATCCTGTCTTGTTTACTTCGCTTCGCCTTCGAAGACTCCGGCTTCGCTGCGCGCTTCGCTTGCGTGGCTCGTCCTGTGCAGGGAGGCGCTCCAGATCGAGCATGTTCGGGCGCCAGCTGCGGCGCGTCAGGCAGGATGCTTGGCGCCGGTGGCCTAGAAGCGGGTCGCCTCGATTAGCTTTGCGAGGGAACGGCCGAGGTCGCCTTCCCAGCGCTGGACGAGCTGTTCGCCGAGAGAGAGGCCGGTTTCGAGCTGGGCGAGCAGGGGGGCCAGGAACACGCGTTCGTCGGGCTCGCTGCCCTCACCGTGCCCGATCCGGCGCAGGCCTTCGCTCGCGATCGCGGCGAGCTCGTGCGCGAGCGGCAGGATCGGTGCGCCGGCGCCGCGCGCTGCCAGGCCGCGGCGCGCTACGTCGTCTAGCGCTGCTTCGCGCTCCGCGAACGACCAGTCCTGGGTGAGCGCAAACGCGGCGTCGAGCGCGCCGTCGTCGTACAGGAGGCCCTTCCACAGCGCGGGCAGCGCCGAGAGCCACGGCACGCAGTCCGCGCCGCGCACCTCGACGATGCGCTTGAGACGCACTTCGGGGAAGAGCGTCGTGAGATGCAGATCCCAATCCGCGGCGGTCGGGCGATGGCCCTCGAAGCCGCGCTGCATGAACTGCCGGAACGTCACCGAAGCCGCCGGCAGGTACTTGTCGTCGCGCACGATGAAGAACATCGGCACGTCGAGCGCCCACTCCGTGTAGCGCTCGTAGCCGAAGCCTTCCTCGAACACGAACGGCAGCAGGCCGCAGCGATCCGGGTCGGTGTAGCGCCAGATGTGCTCGCGCCGCGTGATGAAGCCAGACGGCTTGCCGAGGTAGAGCGACGAGTTCGCGAACATCGCCGAGACGATCGGCGTCACCGCCATGGCGGCGCGCATCTTGCGCACCATGTCGGCCTCGCTCGCGAAGTCGAGGTTCGCCTGCACCGTCGCGGTGAGGTGCATCATGTGCATCGCCAGCTCGCCGCGGGTCGGGAGATAGGCGCGCATCACGCCGTAGCGTGCCTTCGGCATGCGCGGGATTTCATTGACGTCGTGCACCGGGTGGTGCGCGAGGGAGGTCCAGGCGATGCCGAGCGGCGCCGAGACTCGGTTCACGAGCTCGAGATGCGCACGGATCTCGCGATCGGTCTCGAAGATGGTGCGGAGCGGCGCGCCTGAGAGCTCGAGCTGGCCACCGGGTTCGAGCGTGATCGAGGCGTCGTCCTTCTTCAGCGCGATCAAATTGCCGGCGTCGAAGCCGCGCTCCCAACCATCGGCCTGCGCGATCGCCTCGAGCACAGCCGCGATTCCGCGCGGGCCGGCATGCGGCACCGGCTTTCCGTCCTTGCCGAAGCCGATCTTCTCGTGCTCGGTGCCGACGCGGTAGCGCTCGCGCGGCTTCTCGCCGGTGCGCAGGAAAGCGATCAGGTCCGCGACGGACTCGACCGGAGTGGGGGCGGTATCGAGCTGTCCACTCACGGGGTTCTCCAGGGCGCGCTGCCGGGCATCGATGCCACGGCGCGAAGGGAGGATTCCCGCTCAACCGAGAGAATGCCGTGCGGCAGGCTACGGATTGGCGGCTTCTGCGAGGAACTTTTCGAGGAAGTCGCCGAGGGCGGCGCCCAGCTCTTCCTCGGCGCCGTAGGGGAACGATTTGCACGGGCCCTCGGCCTTGCCCGCATGGAAGGGTCCCACGAGCGTGACTTGTCCGCGCGACTTCACCGTTACGACCGCGCGGCTGCGGCCGCGGGTCATGTCGAACTGCACCGCGCGCAGATGCTTGTCGTCGGTGCGCGTGTCGCCGAGCTGCACGGCCAGCTGCGCGGCGCCGGCGCGAGCTGCTGCGGCCGCGAACGCATCGAGCGCCACGCCGATCTCAGCGCGCAGCGATTGTGCGCGTCGCCAGGCCTCCGCAACCGCATCGCGGTGCTCGGCTTCGCGATCGCCCAGCTCCTTGCCGAGGCGAGCCAAGCGGTCAGAGAGGGAGGATGCGTTCATGGGGGACACATATCCTGGCACAGCGCGCGCGGCGCAGGCCAGGGCTCCCTGAGCGTTCGGCCAGCAGCTTTCCGCTAGAGCGCGTCGGCTGTCGGGATGCGGAAGGGCGCCGGATCCATCATGCCGAGCACGTCGTTGCGGACGCGCGCGAACTCGCCGCGCAGTGCCGGCGTGATCGGGGCACCTTGCGGGATCCGCACCGTCGCAGGGTTCACCGGCCTGCTCTTGAGCGTGAAGACGAAGTGCAAGTGCGGGCCCGTCGAGAGGCCCGTCGAACCGACGAAGCCGATGACTTCCTTCTGCCGCACGCGATGGCCGACGCGCAGGCTCCTCGAGAAACCCGAGAGGTGGCCGTAGACCGTCTCGTAGCCCGAGTTGTGGCGGATCTTCACGGTGTTGCCGAGCCCGCCGTTCCAGCCGCGGAAGACCACCGTGCCGTCGGCGACCGCCCAGACCGGGGTGCCGTGCGAGGCCGCGTAGTCCGTTCCAAGGTGCGGCCGGCGGATGCCGAGCACGGGGTGCAAGCGGCTGGCGGCGTACTGCGAGCTGATGCGGCGGTAGTTGAGGGGCGCCTGGAGGAACTGGCGCTGGGCCGCGCTGCCGTCGGGCCGGTAATAGCCGCCGTGCGAGGGAGTCGGCTCGAAGTAGATCGCCGTGTAATCGTCGTCTCGGTTTGCGTAGCGCGCGGCCAGGATCCGGCCGGGGCCTAGATAAACAGGGCCTGTCTTCGTCTCGTAAAAGCGGCGCTCATAGACGGCTCGGAACTCGTCACCGGGCTGGGCCTTCGAGAAGTCCACGTCCCACGCGAAGATCTCCGCGAAATCGTGGGCGAGCTCCCCCGTCTCGCCGAGGTCGACCACGGACTGGTAGAGGTTGCTCGTCACCACGCCCGCGAGCAGTGCGCGCTGCACGACCACGTTCGGCTCATGCTTCGCGGCGACGAGCTTTCCGCCTTCGCGCTTCAGCGAGTAGCTCTCGATCGGAGAGCGCACGTACTCGAAGCCGACGAGCTCGCCCGCGGCGGTCAGCGACGCGCGGTACAGGTCACCCACCTTCGAGTATCGGAAGTTGAAGACGGGCGACATCGCGCCCACGAGCTCCTGGATCACGACGCCGTCGAGGCCCTGCTTCCGCAGCGCGTGACCGAGCGTCTGACGCCGCACGAGCTCGCCTTCGATCACCGTGAGCTCCGGCTCGGGGGCCTCGAGAACGGGCATCGAGATCATCGACGCAGCCGCCAGGGCGGGCGCGGAGGAAATCGTGGGTGCGACCGTCGCCGTCGCGGGCTCCACTTGGAATCGCACGATCGCGGAGAAACCGAACAGGATCGCGAGCGCGAGGGCAGCGCCCGTCGCAATCTCATTCGCGTGAGCGCGTGCAGCCTCGAACAGCGGTCGCAGCTTCATCTTTCCTCCGGCATGAGCGAGCCGTGTCCCCCCGCAGACACAGCGCGCGAGTCGTCCGTTCCGTCAGCCGCCGCTCTCATCGGCAGCTTGGGTTCACCCCTTCGTGATCGGCATGCAGTGGAAGGTGCTAAATACACGTCGCACGTAAGGATGTTCGTGCGCTCCGTCACCAAACGCCGTTGGAGCCGCGAAATCGCCAACTCGGCCCGGCTCCTCGTGAGTGCCATTCTCGTCGGAGCGGTGGCGTGTGCGACCACGCCCGAAGTGCCGTCGCGGCGCAACGCCGGTGCGGATTTACCCGCGCGAAATGAGGACTTAGGCGACGCAGCTGCGGCTCTGTTGGCGCGCGCGATTTCCTTCGACACGACGAATCCGCCCGGCAACGAGCGCGCACTCGCCGAGTATCTGGCGCGCGCCCTCGCGCGCGAGGGCATCGAGGCGCGCGTGATTCCGCTGCCTGGGCCGACCAGCGCGCGTGCCGCGCTCTGGGCGCGGGTGCCGGGTCGAGGCCAGCGCGCACCGCTCGTGCTGCTCTCGCACCTCGATGTCGTCGCGGCCAACGAATCGAGCTGGGCGGTCGACCCGTTCGCGGGCGTCGAAGGCGGCGGCACCGTCGTGGGCCGCGGCGCGCTCGACGCGAAGGGCGTCACGATCACGCATCTGTTCACATTGATCGAGCTCGCGCGCCGCAATCAGCCGCTCGCGCGCGACGTGATCCTGCTCGCGACGCCCGACGAAGAGACCGGCGGAGCGCTGGGTGCCGGTCTGATCGCACGCGATCATCCCGAGTTGTTGAGAGGTGCGGGCTACCTGCTGACGGAAGGCGCTGGCATTCTGCCCGGTGAGCCGGGCGAGCCCGACGTGTGGGGCGTCGCGTTCACCGAGAAGACGCCTTGTTGGGTGAAGCTGACCGCGCACGGTGTTCCGGGCCACGGCTCGACTGCGAACGAAGGCGCCGCGGGCCAACGCCTGGTGCGCGCGCTCGCGCGCGTGCTCGACATGCCGCACGAGCTGAAGGTGACGCCCGAGGTGGCGCAAATGTTCGCGCACATGGCGCCGCTCGCGCCGAAGGGCGAGCGCCGCCAGTGGCGTGAGCTGCGCGGCGCGCTCGCGCTGAACCCGCAGTTTCGCGAGCGCTTCCTCACCGACCCGGGGCGCCGCGCGCTCGTGCAAAACACCACCGCCGTAACCATGCTGCACGGCAGCGACAGCCCGAACGTCGTGCCCGCGGAAGCGCGCGCGACGATCGACGCGCGCCTGTTGCCCGGCGAGAGCTGCCCCGCGTTCGTCGAGCGCATGGGGAGCGCGATCGACGACCCGACCGTCGAGCTCGCAATCGCTCTCGACTTCGCCGCCGCCGCGTCTCCGATCGACACACCCCTAATGACTGCAATCGAACGCGTCGCTGCGCGCAGCCAGCCCGAGGGCTTCGTCGTGCCGCGCGTCATCTCCGGCTTCACCGACGCGCATTATTTCCGCGCGCTCGGTATCACCGCCTACGGCTTCGTCCCGCGCCGCCTGCGCCTGCAAGATTCGCTCGGCATCCACGGCCCGAACGAGCGCGTGTCGCTGGAGAATCTCGAGCTCGGCGTGCGGGCGACGGTCGCAATCGCGGAAGAGCTGGATCGCGTGGAGAACGACTAGGCGGTTTGCGGGTGCCCGAGCTCGTTCATCGTCTCGCCATGAGATGGAAACCGATCTTCAACGCGGCGGTACGCGTTCTTCACGTCGATGCGGTTCCCTACGCGTCAGGAGCAGCTCCGACGTGAAGGCAAACCGTGCTCGGCGACGCGCGTGCGCAGGTGCGCTTTTGACGAGCGCGCTCGGTATGTGGGCTTGCGACTCCGAGGCGCCCGCACGCGCGCCGGCCGATCGCGGCGTCGCCGCTGCTCCGCCGTTGAATGGCGAGACTGCGCGCTCGCCGCTGTTCTCCGCATCGAACAAAGGCGATGCGGGTCATGGGCGCGATCTCGCCTCGAGCGGCAGCCCCTCCCCGGAGCGCATCGCGCAGGTGATGGCGATGAGCCCAGAAGGCGACGCGCTCGTGACGCTGACGCAGCTCGCGCGCGAGAGTGCGGACCCCGCGATTCGCGAGGCCGCGGTCGTCGCGCTCGCGAATAGCGAGGACGGACGCGCCATCGACGCGTTGATTGCCGCGGCCACGGACCCCGAGCCGCGCGTCGCGCTCGCTGCGATCGAGCTGCTCTCGTGGAGCGAGGATCGTCAGGCGCGCGCGGCACTCGAAGCGCTCACAGGCTCAGAAGACGCGGCGATCGCGCAAGCGGCAGCGCGGATCGTCGCGAAGTAACCACTCCGCGCCCCGAATGCTTCACGCGAGCGCCGCGAGCTTCACGCTCGCTCGCAGATTCGCCGCAAGCGAGTTGCGCGTGTGCGCTCTTCTTCGCGCGCCCTTCGCGACACCACGCAAGCGCTCCTATTAGGGTCTCGATCGCCGGGAGGGCACCACAGGCCGCTCTCTCGGTTGTTCACGAAGCACGGATCTCGGCGAACGAAGCGGAATGGATTCGGATCGCTCGTCGGGCGCCAACACCCTCTGGAGAAACCACCGGTGAAGAAGGGATACCTACTGCTCGCAGCGGCGATGGCCGCTTCGAGCGCGCAGGGCCAGGATTACGGCCAGCGCGACGACGCGCTGCTCGCGCGCCGCGCGCCCGCGCACTTCGGCTTCTCGAACCCGCTTGCGGCACCGGCGACGCCGATCGCTCGCGCGGCCGGCCAACTCGCCAGCGATCGCCAGACGCTCGCGACGGGCCTCACGGCCACGTACGTGGCACGCAATGTCGCCACCGATGCCGACATGATTTCGTTCTGGCCCAACAACATCAACTACACGCACTTGATCGTCTGCATCGAGGGCGGTCGCTCGGCCGCGACCGTCGCGAACCCGGGAGGCGGCCTGAACGCCGGCGTCCAGCGCGTGAACGTCAGCACCGGCCAGGTCGAGACGATTCTCCACGGGTTGGACCGCTGCGACGGCATCCGCACGACGCCGTGGGGCACTGTCTTCGCGACCGAGGAGACCAGCGACGGCCGCGGCTACGAAATCCTCGACCCGATCGGTACGACCGATCACTGGGTCGCGAGCCGCGCGACCGGCGACATCCGCACCAGCGTCGACGGTGCGATCGCTAGCACGGTCATCGCGCAGCGCCAGGCGCTCGCGACGATGGCATGGGAGGGCCTCGCCGTGCTCCAGGACGGCGTTGTAATCGCTGGCGACGAACTGCGGCCGGGCGACAACGGCGCCGGCGCGGACGGCGGCGCGATCTTCAAATTCGTCCCGACCACTCTCTTCAGCTGCGCGGCACCGAAGGTGGGCGGGGTGTGCGCCAATCCGATCAGCGCTTTGGCGAGCTCGCCGTTCGTCGCGGGCAGCAACTTCGCGCTGCAGATCTCTGCGCAGGGGCGCACCAACAACTCGTTCCCGCAGTTCGGACAGGGATCCGAAGTGGGAGTAGGCGCGTGGATCCAGGTCAGCGCGCTCACGGCCCGAGCCGACGCGAACGCGCGCGGCGCGACGGGTTACTACCGGCCGGAAGACCTGCACGACGACCCGACGTTCACGGGCGTCGGGACGCGGTTCTGCTGGACGAACACCGGCAACGCAGGCGCTCAGTTCTTCGCCGAGACCCTGTGCGGCATCGATGAGACGCCGGCCGCATCGTCCACGCGCTCGACGACCGTTGGCGGCGCGGCGCTTCCCTTCGCGTACCAGTCGCAGGGCGGCGGCACGAATCCGTTTGCCGTGGCGACGGTGAACCGCTTCATCGAGGGCGACAGCCGCTTCGCGAACCACGACAACCTCGAGATCCAGCCGATCAGCGGCAACGTCTACGTAATCGAGGACGACACGCACGGCGAGATCTGGGCCTGCTTGCCGGACGGCGCTGATCGCGACCTCAAGTCGGATGGCTGCGTCGCGATGCTGTCGGTCCGAGATCCCGCGGCGGAGCCTACGGGCTTCATCTTCGACGGCACGGGCACGGTCGCGTTCTACAACGTCCAGCACGGCGGACAGCCGGCGGGCCTGCTCGACAACACGTCGAACCCGATCAACGGCCGCACCGACGATCTGATCAAGATCACCGGTTTCGCGCCTCCGGCGGCGCTGATCAAGTAATCAGCTCGGCTCGAGCGCGGGAGGAGAGCGATCTCTTCCCGCGCTTCGGGCCCCCTAATCACATCGGAAGGAATCATCACCATGTTGCGAACGCTGAAGCGCGTAGCAGTGGCGCTCTTGCTCCTCGCGGGCTCGGGCGCGCAGGCGGCCACCATCAACACTCTCGGCAGCAGCCTGAACGGGAACAACGTCACTGATTTCTCGGGCGACGGGCTGCTGTCGTTCGACCTCGACGTCTCCAACCTGAACCCCGTGTCGCTCTCGATCGACTTGAGCGCCGCGGATCTCACAGCCGGCACAATCGAGTGGAACGCGATCTTCGCGAACCTGAGCGCAGGGGCCTTCGGCTCCTACTCGATCAGCATCTCGGGCGCGACGATCTCGTTCGTCGGCGATCTGACGGACACGTTCCAAACGCCGATCACGGGCTTCTCGACGACGCCGAGCTCCGCGCTGATCTCGTTCCCGGGCGCCGGCGAAGCGGCGGGATTCGAACTCGGCAACCCGCTCGGCTTTACCTCGTACGATTGGCAACTCTCGGGCTTCACGGGCTCGAGCATCACCGTTCAGCTTCAGGCGTACGCCGTACCCGAGCCTTCGCTCGCGGCGCTTCTCGCCTTTGGCGCAGCTCTCGTTGCAATTCGCTTCCGGCGATCGCGCTAGGTGCTCGCGCCCGATCCGAGGAGCCTCGCGGGGAGCGAGGCTCCTCGGCTCCCGTTTTTTCGACAAACCGCTCGCGGCAGGCGCTCCATGCGGACGTCGACGCTCTCGCTGCTACTGCTCGTCGTCGCGCTTCCGATCGAGGCCATCATGCTCGGCCAGGCGGACGACCTCAGCGCGCTCCAATCCTGGCAGCGCGGCGTGCTCGCGACACCGGGCGCGCTCGGTCCGAGCGATTCCTTTCTGCGGGTCGACGCCGACGGCGTGAGCGCGGGCGGCAGCCTCGTCACGTTCAACCAAGCGCAGTGGAGCGGCGACTACCTCGCCGCGGGCGTCACACGCATCACGCTGCTCCTCAACAACTTGGGCAGCAGCACGCTCGACGTGCGGCTCGCCTTCGGCGATTCGAACGCACCGCGCCTCGGTGGCTCGTGGTACTCGACGACCGAGGCCGTCACGCTGAATCCCGGCAGCGGCTGGAGAGTGGTCGCGTTCGACATCGGCCCGAGCGACCTCGTGCTCACGAACGGCTCGGCGAGCTACACCCAGGTGATGAGCAGCGTCTTCACGCTGCGCATCTTGCACTCCTCGTCGCCGTCGGCGCAGGGCGAGTCGGTGATCGGCACGCTCGGTATCGATTCGGTCACGGCCCGCCAGGGGCGGGGTTGCTCGCGCTGCGGAGGGCAAGCGGGCTCAGGCGCTCCGCAGCTCCTGAATCCCCCGGTGGATCACTTCGAACAGCGGCTCGACGTCGCTTTCCTCGATGCACGAGAACGCGACGCGCAGATCCGTCGGCGCCGTGCTGATCAGGCCCGTCTGGTGCTTCTCGAGCAGATGCACGCGCAGCGTCTCGCTGTCGACGCCCTTCAACTTGACGCACATGAAGTAGCCGCTGTTGAACGGGTAGACGTCCCAGCTCTCACGGAAGCGCGGCGCGTTCGCCACTTCGTAGACTTTCGCCGCGCGCAGCCGTAACACCTCGCACTTCTGCTTGCGCTCGGCGTCGATCGACGACGACGCGAGCGCCTTCTCGACCAGCGACTGCGAGAGCATCGGGCTGTTCGACATCGCGCCGCGGATGGCGCCCTTCGTCTTGGCCTCGAGCGCGTCGAGCACGATCTGCGCGCCCTCGGCCTTGCCCGGGCCGTAGGTGATGAAGCCGCAGCGCAGGCCCCACACGAACAGCTCCTTGGTGGCGCCGTCGAGCTTGATCGCGAGCAGGTTCGGGTGCGCGTTCGCGATGCGGCCGAACAGCGATTCGGTCATCGACTCGCCGCCGAGGTGGTAGAAGAGCCCGAAGTACGCGTCGTCGGTGACGACCACGAGCTTCGTGCCGCGCTGCGCCTGCGCGATCAGCGCCCGCGCGATCGCGTCACCTTCCGCGGGCGTCGGCATGTAGCCGGTCGGGTTGTTGGGGAAGTTCAGCATCACGAGCAGCTTGTCGCGGCCTTCGGCGTGCTTCGCGAGCGCCTCGGCGAAGCCGACGGTGTTGAAGCCGCCGCCCGCATAGAACGGAAACGTCACGCACTTCGCGCCGAGGCGGACTTCGTAGGTGAGCCGATAGTTGCCCCACAGCTGATCGGGCAGCAGGATCAGATCGCCGGGCGCGACGAACAGATCGCCGACGAGGGCGAGCCCATGCGTCAGCGCGCTCGTCACGATCGGCAAGCCGACCGCCTTGCCGCGCTGTGCCGGATTCTCGGCGAGCTGCTTCTCGCGCCAGCGCTCGCGCAGCGCCTGTTTGCCCGAGGCCGGCGCGTAGTTGTAGGCCTCGTCGGGCGACACACCTGTTAGGTGCTTCTGCATCGACGGCAGGTACATGGGCGCCTTGCCCTCGGTGGCGATGCCGATCGTCGCGTTGAAGCGCGTGCCCTTCAGCTTCGCCTCGGCGCCCTGCGTGAGGATGCCTTTCGGGAAGTAGAGGCGGCGGCCGAGCGGCGAGAGCATCGCCAGGATCTCAGGCGCCGCAGCGCCGATCTTCTCGTTCAGATCCTTTGCCAGCGGATTCAGCACTTCGTTCGCGGGAGCGGACATCTCAGCGCCTTTCGTGTCGTCGGAAGAAACGGCCGCGCAAGCTAGCGCGACGGGGGCCGCGTGCGGCGCGTCCCATTCCGAGCGCCTCAAGCGGGTCCGATGCGTCGCCGAAGGGAGCCAGACCGCGTCCGGAGGTACTCGAACATGCGCACCGCGCATCTCGCGGCTCTTGCCTTCGCGCTCGCGTGCGCGACTCCCCAGCACGTCGTGGCGCCTGGCCGAAGCACGGTCGCAGGCTCGCTCCGGCTCGTCCCCCGCGCGGGCGTGACCCCGGGCGGCTCGGGCCCCTCGCCTTACGCCGATCGCTCGCTGCGCGACGTGCGCTTCGTCGATTATCTGCACCCTGGCTTTGCCGTCGTCTTCTTGGACGGACGCGAAGTTACAGGCGGCGGGGTCGCGGATGTGGTCATTCGTGCCTCGAAGCTTCGGACTCGCATCGAGCCCACGGAGCTGGCGGTCGCCATGGGCGCAACGCTCCGCGTGCGGAACGACACCGACGCGCCGCACGTGTTCTCGTTCCCGTCTGCGGGCCGCGTACAGCAGCTTCCGGCGGGCGGGTCGCTCGAGCTGTTGATCGACAAGCCCGGGCCGCAGTCGCTGTTCCTGCTCGATGTGCCCGATGGCGAAGCCAGTCTCTTCGCAGCCCCGGGTCCCTTCGCGAGGGTTGCCGATGACGGCTCGTGGGAGATCCGTGCCGTGGAGGCCGGCCGGGTGCGCGTCGTCGCCTGGCATGCGCGCTTCCCGGCGGCCTCTGCTTGGCTCGACCTCGTCCCGGAGCGAGTCGCCCGCATCGACTTTCAGATCGGCGTCGGACGAACGGGCGGTTCCGATGAACCGGACTAGCGCGCTCGTCGCGATGCTCCTGCTCGGCTGGCCCACCGGCGCCCTCGCCGACGATGCCGCGCTGTTCGAGCACGTCCGCAAGCTCGAAGCGCGCATCGAAGAGCTCGAGGCGCACCAGGACCAGCTGCAGGCTCAGCTGGACGAACGTACCGACGCTGCGTCGCCGCTGGTGGCGCAGCCTTCGGGTGGGGTCAGTGCACGGGAATGGAGCGACCGGATCCGCCTCTCGGCCAGCGCGAGCACCGGCTGGATCGACGGCGACCGACGCGGCGTCTACCCCGACAGCTCGTTCCAGGTGTGGGACGCGCGCTTCTTCCTGGAGGCCGATCTCGCCAGCGACGTGCGCAGGAACGAGCAGGTGCTCGTGCGCGACGCCAGCTTCGTGTTCGAATGGGATCTGGTTCGGATGGGCGCGCTCCAGAACACCGTCGGCGAGCTCTACCTGGACTTGCAAGGGATCGCCGACAGCGGCTGGATCAACGCTCAGGTCGGTCGCTTCCAGATCCCTGTCGGCGAGGGCTACCTGCGGTACAGCCAGGGCTACGCCGCGAATCCGTTCCTCACGAATGCGATCGGCGCGCCCTGGTGGTGGGACGAGGGGCTGCGCCTCTACGGCAGCTCGGCGGGGAACCGCTTCGGCTACGTCGCCTCGGTGACGGGCGGCGAGACACCCTTCAATCGCGACGTGAACGCCGACACGGAGCAAACACTCAAGCTGTTCGTGAACCCGACGAGCTGGCTTCACCTCTCGGTCAGCTCGGCTCACTCCGGAGAGATTGGCTCGAGCACCTCCCCCGGGCTCGGTGCGATCTGGTTCGGCGAGTCGTGGGGGCGGGCCTTCGGCTCCGGCACCAGCGTCGCCAACTATCAAGGCGGTGTGGCCGTGGCGGATGGCCCGAACGTGCTCGACGAAGCCTGGCTGTTCGGCGGTGATGCGATCGTCGAGCTGCCGCAGCGAGCGCGCCTGTGGCTCGGCTACGGCCACTACGAAATCGAGACGCTGGGCGCGAGCGCCTATGACCGTGAGCTCGAGTATTGGATCGCCGAGCTGCTGCTCGAGGGCGGCTCGATCTCACCGGCGCTCGAGCCGCTGTATCTCGGCCTGCGCGGGAGCGGCCTCGGCACCTTTGATCGCGACGCGGGATACCTGCTCGATTCCCGCTACGCGGCGACCCTCGGATACAACATGTCGGGGTACACGGCTTGGTCCGGAGTCGTCGGCTACCGCATCGCGCCCGGAGTGACGCTCCGGTTCGAGTACACGCGTTCGCTGGTCGAGTTGGTTCGTGGTGTCACACCCGCCATCCGCGACGCAGCAGGCGACGTCGACATGATCAGCACCGATCTGCGGCTCGCGTTCTGATGCGAGCGCAACTTCGCACGCTCGCAATCGTGTGGCTCGGGCTCCTGGTTGCCCCGCTCGCCTCGATCGCGCAGGAGACGGGCACGCTTCGCGGTCGGGTCGCGCTCGGAATCGAGGGAGTCGGGCTCGCCGAGATGGGACCCATCGTGGTCTACCTCGAGGGAGACGCTTCGCCACCACCGACGACTCCGCCGCCGCGCGTCGAGCAGAAGAACGCAACGTTCTCGCCCGGCTTTCTCGTGATCGCTCGCGGCCAGAGCGTCGAAATGCGTAACGACGACGCGATCTACCACAATGTGTTCTCGTTCTCAAAGCCGAACGACTTCGATCTCGGGACCTATCCCGCTGGAAAGTCGCGAAGCATCGCCTTCAAGTACCCTGGCGTCGTCCGGACCTACTGCTCCATCCACGACTCTATGCGGGGCACCATCTTCGTCGCGCCGACTCGCCACTTCGCGACCGTGGACGGCGCGGGAAGATTCGTGATGCGCGACGTTCCTACCGGGCATCACCGCGTCCGCACGTGGTGCGAGCGCCTGCCGGACGGCTCGGCAGAAGTGGACGTGAGAGCCGGGACAACGACGCTCGTAGAGCTGACTCTCGGCAGAACCGGTCGGTGAGGCTGACGCTCTTTCATCGCCTCCTCGTCACCGTCTGTAGCGTGGCGGCCGCCTCGACCCTGCTCACGCTCGCCATCCAAGAGCGGACTCTCTCCCGCGATCTGCGCCAAGCCGCGGTCTTGCGGCTCGAGACGTCTGCCGCCTCGGCGGAAGGCCTCGTCGGCGCGCACTTGCGCAACATGGCGGACCGCTATCGCGCGATCGCAGCATCGCCGCAGTTCCGTGCTGCACTCGAGATAAACGACGCTCCGACGTTGACGCACTACGCGAGTACGCTGGCGGTCCGCGAGGGAGCTGTGCAAATCCTCTTCGCCGGCCCTCGCGACGAAGTCATCTCGATCGCTGGCGCGGAGCTGCCGGAGACTCTCGCGCTCGCGGTGGACGCCGCCGGTCTGCTCTCGCATGCGGGTGAGGGCTACGCCGCAGTCTCACTCCCGCTCGACTCTCCCGGCCAAACCCTCGGACGCATCGTCGCGATCGAGCGGGTGAGCGACCCCCAGGTCGAGGAGTGGTCGAAGCTGTGCGGCGCGCGCGTCTTCTTCGCGCCTGCGGGCGCGCTCCCCGGAAACGACCCGGAGCGACAGGTTATGGCCCTGGGCTCGCTCGAGCTGCGCGTCGCTGCGTCGTTCGACTCCGAGCGCATGGCGCTCACGAGCGCGCGCTGGAACCTCCTCTCGGCGGGAGCGCTCGGCCTCGCCGTAGCCTTCGCGGCCAGCGTCGTGCTCTCGAGACAGCTCGTGCGACCGATCCTCGAGCTCGAAGCCGGTGCCTCGCGGATCGGGCAAGGCGACCTCACCGTTCGCTTCGGGAGCGACCGGCACGACGAGCTCGGCAACGCGGCGCGCGCCTTCGAAGGAATGGCGGCGGGGCTACGCGACACGGTCGGGAGCGTCGTCACGGCGGCGGACCGCGTCGAGGCGACCAGCGTCGAGATCGGCGGAGTGATGGAGCGCCTCGTCGCAGTCGTCGGTGACCAGATGAAGGCGAGCAAGCACGCCGCGGCTTCGATGGAACACGTGAACGAGCAGGTGCGCGGGATCGCCGGCTCGGCTGCCCGTTCGGCGCGCGCGCTCGAGAGCGCGGTCGACGGCTCCTCGCTTTCGTTCCGGGAGCTCGCCGAGACGGGCGAGGAGCTCGGGCGCAGCGCGACGTCGCTGTCGGAGCGAGTCGCGGAGATCTCCACCTCGTTGGCGCAAGGGGTCGAGAACGCGCGTCAAGTCTCTCAGATCCGCGAGGAGCTCGTCGGCGCCGCCGCGGAGACGCGTCACCGAACCGGCGAGATGGCCTCGGCTGCAGAGGAGGTAAACGCCAACGCCGGTCGCAGCGCCTCGCTCTCCGCTCACGTCATCGAAAGGGCTGAGCAAGGCAAACAGCAGGTGCTCGAGACGGTCCATGGCATGAAGGAGATCCGAGACGCTACGGCGGAAGCGCAGCGCGCGATCGCGGGGCTCGACGAACGGCTGGCGCAGATCGGAACGATCGTCTCGGTGATCGACGAAGTGACGGACGAGACGAGCTTGCTCGCGCTGAACGCGTCGATCATCGCGGCTCAATCGGGCGAGGGTGGTCGCGCGTTCTCGGTGGTTGCGGAGCAGATGAGGGAGGTCGCGAAGCGGGTTCTCGAGGGAACCGGCGAGATCCATGCGCTGGTAAAGGCGGTCGAGGAGCAGAGCGCGAGCGCATTCGGAGCCGTCGAGCGCGGGTCGCGGAGTGTCGCGAGCGGCGTCTCACTCGCGGAAGCGGCGGGCGTAGCGCTGGAGGAGATCACGACGGCCGCGCGGGCGAGTGCCGTTCGCATGGAGGAGATCGTCGCGTCGACGGCCGCGCAGAGTCAGGCAGCGGCCGACGTGCTCGCGCAGGCGGAGCGCGTACGCGGTGCGGCCGAGCAGCTCCACGTCGCGAGTAACGACCAGGACCGCGGGAACGAGGTCATGCTTCGCAATGCCACGGAGCTGCGCGGAGTCGCGAAAGACGTGGCGGGCGCGATCCAAGCGCAACAAGCCGGTGCGGACCGGATCGGCGCAGGCATCGCCACCGTGCGGGAGTCGATGGAGTCGATCAACGCCGCGCTCAGCGAGCAGTCCGAGGCGTGCCGACAAGCGGCGACGCTGCTCGCAAGTAATCACTCGCACTCCGTGACGAGCGAGGAGTCGATCCAGCGCATGAGCGCGGCGATCGACGCACTTTTGCTCCAAGCCGAGCGCCTGCGCCAGGACGTGCGCCGCTTCCAGATGCTCTAGCCGTCAGCGTGTTTCGCGAGCGCCTCGGCGAAGCCGGCGGTGTTGGTGTTTCTGGATCGAGGGCAGAACCATCGGCGCCTTGCCCTCGCTCGCGATGCCGATCGTCGCGTTGAAGCGCGTTGACGCGCAGCCGCGGCCCGCGCCGTACGATCCAGCCAGCGGCTAGTACTGAAGCTCTCGCGACTCACCGGGCTCGAGCGCAGCCTCGCCGAGATCCTTCGCGCCCTCTCCGCGCAGGCGCACCCGGTAGCGGCCGGCGGGCAGCTCGATCGCGGCGCCGTTCACCGCTCCGGCGGCGATCAGCTTGTCGCCTGCGAGCACTTCGTAGGCGGGCTGTAGCGCCTCGCCCATCGCGCGCCGCAGCTGCTCGCCGTCGTTCGCGTCGAAGTACGTGCCGTTCCCGGCGCGCGCCCACTCGCGGAATGTCTCCTCGAGCGCGACCTCGTCCACCGCAAAGCCCACGATGTCGACGCGCACGTCGTGCCCCGCCGCGCGCAGCGTCTGGATCGCCGCCTTGGGATCGCCGCCGCAGGTCTCCTCGCCGTCGGTCACGAGCACGACGAGCATCGGTCCGCTCGCGCCGGCGAGGTCGTCGCGGACCTTCAGCAGCGACGCCCCGATCGGCGTCTTCGCGAGGTTCATCGCGCCGAGTGTCTGGATGCGCGCGACGGCCGCGGCGCGGTCGATCGGCGCGAGCGGCAGCTCGAGATCGGTGCGGCACGAGCCGGCTTCCTTGTGGCCGAACACGCGCAGCGCGAAGGGCGTGCCGTCGGGCAGCTGCTTGCGCGCCAGATCGACGAGCGCGGTCTTCGCCAGCTCGATGCGCCGCACGCCGCCGAGGCGCTGCAGCATGCTGCCGGACGCATCGAGCACGAACTCGACCGCGGAGAACGCCGTGGGCCCGCTCGCGGAAACGACGCGCAGCTTCGCGCGGGCCGCCGACGGAGTGACGCGTACCTGCGCCTTCGCGAGCATCGCGTAGCTCTGGCCCGTCAGGTAACGCAGCTCGTACTCGCCGGGCGCGAGCGGCGCTTCGAGGCGCGCCGGGTTGCCGCGCTGCGTGTAGCCGTTGCTCGGGCCGTACTCGCGATCCTTCGCGCTGGGCGCGACGAGCGTGATGAAATCGCCCGTGTCGTTTGGACCTTCCCAGCGAACCTCGAACACGCTGCCGGCGGAAACCGAGGCCGGCGCGATCAGGCTCGCCTTCGCCGGCTCGACGCGGAGCGGGGCGCTCGCGAGCACGCCATAGCTCGCTGCGAGGTGGTATCGGACGATGTACTCGCCCGGCGCATCCGGCACGCGGATCGCGAGCGGCTTCGCGCCCTCCGCATAGCCGTAGGTGCCATACGTCCCGTCCGGCGCACCCGCGGCGTCGATGCTGATGAAGTCACCCGTATTACCGGGCCCCGTCCACTCGACCGAGAGCATCGCACCCGCGCGCGCCGTCGCCGGGAACTTCAGCGTCACGCTGGCGCCGCCGACTTGCAGCGGCACGCTGCCGATCACGCGGTAGCTGTTGCCGAGGTGATACCGGAGCACGTAGGCGCCGGGAGCGTCGGGCACGCGGACCTCGACTGGATTGCCCTGCGCCGGGTACGCGTAGTTGCCGTAGGTGCCGTCCGGTGCGCCCGCAGCGTCGATGCTGATGAAGTCGCCGGGTTGGTTCGGGCCTGTCCAACGCACGCGCAGTGCGCCGCCGATCTCGATCGACGCCGGCGCCTCGAGCGTGGCGGCGATTTCGGTGACGGCGAGCGGCGCCCGCGCGAGGACTGGGTAGCCGTTGTCGCCGCTGTGGTACCGGAGCTCGTAGCTGCCCGGCGCGTCGGGCACTTGAAGCGACAGCGGATTACCGGCCGACGGATAGGCGTACGGGCCGTAGCTCGAGTCCGGCGCGCCCTTGGCGTCGATGCTCACGAAGTCGCCCGTGGCGTTCGGGCCCGTCCAGCGCACTTCGAGCTTCGCTCCGATCTGTGCGCTCGGCGCTGCCTGCACGCTCGCGGTCTCGGACCCGGCCGCGCTCGCGCCAAGGAAGAGTGCGAGTGAGATGACGAGGCGGGAAATGCTTCGCATGGGGCGCGCTCCTGGTGGGCTGGCTTCGATTCTACGCGCACTGCGGCACGGGCTGCGCGCAACGCACGCCTGCGGAATCATGCGTTGCATCCAGTCGGCGCTCCGCTGCGGGTCCGAGCGCACGACCGCGAGTTCATCCCGGTCCCGCACGACCCGAGGAGAATTTCGATGGAGGCTCGATCGATCGTCGCGCGCGCCGCGGTCGCTGCGCTGTTGTGGTTTGGATTCGCGCCACTTCCTGCCGCGAGCGAACCACCCGCCGCCGCGGGCGAATCGTGGGAAGTGACGTCGCGAATGTCGATGAAGGGCATGCCCATGCCGATGCCGTCGCAAACGAATCGCATGTGCAGCAAGCCGGACGAGGTTCCGGCCGAGAACCCGGATCCGAACTGTCGGAACGGGGAGTACGTTCGGACGGGAAGCAAAGTCACGTGGACGGTTCAGTGCACGGGGCCGCATGCGATGTCGGGGCGAGGTGAGATCACCTACTCGGGCGAAGACGCTTACACCGGCTCCATCCGCTTCGAGTCGGCGGAAGGCGTGACGCTCATCGAGCTGAGCGGCAAGCGCGTCGGGTCGTGCCAACTGCGAAGTTGAGCGCAGGCGGCGCTGCAGCGCACGATTCCTGCGCGCCGCCGCGCATCGGAGCGCCGCCAGGCTTGGCGAGATTTCACCTCGAGCGGCTGTGCCTCACGACCCTAACACTCGGCGTCTGGGCGCTCGTGCCCTGCGGTACTTTTCAGTACGACGACTTCCCCAACATCGTGCTCGAGCCGTCGACGTTCGAGCTCGCGCGCGCGAGCGGCCTACGCTGGCTGACGCGGCTCTCGTATTTCGCGGACGCCTCGGTCTGGGGCATGCGCGCGCACGGCTTCCTGTTGACGAATCTGCTGCTGCATCTCGGCAGCGTTCTCTGCGTCCATTCGCTCGCGGCGGCGCCGGTCGTCACCGCTGCGGGACGCTTCCGCCCGCCGCACGGTGCCGCGTTCGTGGGCGCTGCTTTGTTCGCGCTACAGCCCGCGAACGCCGAGGTCGTCGCCTACGCATCGGGCCGGGCGACGGGCCTGATGACGCTGCTGCTGCTCGCCGGCCTCACGCTTCGAGCGCATGGCCGACGCCGTGCCGGCCTCGCAGCGTTCGTGCTCGCCTGTCTGGCAAAGGAAGTCGCCGTGGTGTTCCCGCTGCTCGTGTGGCTGCGCGAGCGGGATGCGCGTGAGCTCGCGAGGTCGAGTGCCGTCGCGTTCGCCGTCCTCGCGGTGCTGGTCTGCATTCCGCGCTACCGCGAGCTGGCCGGCTTCTCGCTCGCGGCGCGCGATCCGCTGGCGGCCTTGCAGCTGAACCTGAGCGTTCTGCCTACGCAGCTCTCACTGTGGTTTCGTCCCTGGGCGCTCTCGGTCGAGCACGCCGTCGACTTCTCGCCGGAGCTCCCCGCAATCGGAGCTGGCATCGCGCTGCTCTGCGCAATGGCTCTCGGCGCATTCGCTGCGCGGCGCAGAGCGCCCGCCGTCGCGTTCGCAATCGGCTGGGTGCTGGTGGCGTTGCTGCCCACCAGCTCGCTGGTGGCGCGAGCGGATCCGATCAGCGAACGCGCGCTCTACCTTGCCTTCGTTGGCCCGGCGATCGCACTGGGAGACACTCTCGCGCGCATGCGGCCGCTCGCCCCGCGGCTGGCTGCCGCGGCCGTGCTCGGGCTGCTCGCGGGTTCAGCGGTTGGCGCGACCGCGCGCGTCGATGTCTGGTCGGATCCACGTCTGCTCTGGGCGGATGCCCTGAAAAAAGCTCCGTCGAGCGCGCGCGCGTGGAACAATCTGGGCATGGCGTATTTCGCACGCGACGAGTTCGAGCGCGCGCGCGAGGCATTTCGGCACGCGCTCGCGATCGATCCCCGGGCGCCACGCGCGCGCGAGAATCTGCACGCGCTCCAAATCCTGTGTGGGAGGCGTTGTCCATGACGGCCGGATCGCGCGCGCGGGCGTGGAGCCTGCTTCTCATCGGCATCGCACTCTTCTCGCCGGCCGCGGGCCTCGCGGCCAAGGGGCCTTGCCAATGCAAGGACCTCCCGGCCATGGAGCAGG
>JANNKN010000380.1:0-2622 GCA_031396315.1 Deltaproteobacteria bacterium | reverse complement strand
CGGCCGCCCGGCGCTTCTCGGCGTTCGATGGAGAACTTGTCGAGGTCAAAGGGGATGGGAGGGCGACGCCATGGCGGCGTCGAGCCGCCCTGGCGTCGCTGCGAGCAGCAGCTTCGTTCCTGCATCGAGGATTCGCGGTTCGTTACTGCGTCGAGATCGTGCACACGTCGGGATCGCGCGGGCTTAGAATCTTGGCATGCCGCTCGCTTTGGTTGATGGCCGGAAGGTTTACTATGAGTCGCACGGGCCTACGTCGGGCGTGCCGCTCGTGCTCGTCATGGGGATGGGCGGGTCGTGTCAGGGCTGGATGCCGCTGCAGGTGCCGGAGTTCTCGCAGCGGTTTCGCACGCTGATCTTCGACAACCGCGGCGTCGGTGAATCGGAGGATCCGGGCGGTCCGTTCACGACGGCCGATCTCGCCGACGATCTCGCCGCGCTGTTGCGCACGCTCGGCGTGACCCGGGCGCACGTGCTCGGCGCGTTCCTCGGCGGCATGGCGGCGCAGCAGTTCGCGCTGCGCCATCCGGACTTGTTGGGTCGGCTCGTGCTGGTCGGGACTTGGGCGCGGCCCGATGCCAAGCGCCGCTTGTTACTGGAGAAGTGGCGCGAGATGGCGCAGACCGGCGTCTCGCCGAGCATCTTTGCGCGCGAACGATTGCTCTGGACGCTGCAGGACGAGACGCTCGAGCAGCGCGACTTGATCGAGGCGATGTCGGCGAGCTTTCCCGGCGAGGGCGCGACTGCGAGCGGCGACCTGCTCGTGCGCCAGTGCGACGCCTGCCTCGCCCACGACGTGCTCGACCAGCTGCGCAACATTCCGCACCGCACGCTCGTCTTGTGCGGCCGCAACGATCAGCTCACGCCGCCGAAGCTGCATCGCGAGCTCGCCGACGAGCTGCCGAATGCGCGGCTCGCGACGCTGTATGGCGCACACTTGGTGATGGCGGAGGCCGCGCAGCAGCTGAATGCGGCGGTGCTGCACTTCTTGGCGGAGCGGTAGGGCGCTCAGTCGCCGTACCTGGACCAAAACCACGCGCCGTAGCCGCCGGGGTCCATCAAGAGGATCGCGGATGCGAGAATCCAGCTGGCAAAGAGCGCGAGCGAAAGCCGGAAGCCGCGTAGAGACCTCCGGTAGACGGCGAATGCCGTGGTCGCAAAGGCCACGATCGGCCAGACGAGCTGGTCGAGGAGCATCGCCACTAGGCCGAGCGCCGAAGCGAACTCGGCGATCCGACCTGGCGGATCCCCTGGATCCGGCCATTCGGCGATTTCTCGCAGGAAGATCGCGCAAGTGTAGAACGTCCCGACAAGGATGAGCGGAAGGACCGCCGCTGCAATCGACAGCGCAGTTCTCGCCCTCATCGCCGTGTCAGCTCCGAACGTTCCGAAACTTCAACCTCGGCAACGTCGCCCCCAACAACTCGCTCGCCTTCACTTGCGCGCGCAGCTGCTTCGCATCGAGGCCCTCGCCGCCGCCGATGTAGATGCGGTTGTCGTGCTCGGCGACCGCGATCTCGACCACGCGCGGGAAGCGCGCGGTGAGCGCTCGGCGCACCGCGGGGCCTTCGTCGATGGTGTTGCTCGCGACGATGCCGCCCGGCGCGAGCAAGCGCTTCGCGTGCTCGAGCACGGGCAGCGGGAAACCCTCGGGCTTGCGCAGCGTGGCCTCGCGTCCGATGAAGACGTCCTCCAGCACGACATCGAAACGCTCGCGTAGCTTTGCAACGACCTCGCGCGCGTCGCCGATCACGACGTCGATGCGCAGCGCGTCGAGCTCGAACCAGCGGCGTGCGGCGGAGACGACGTCGCGGTCGAACTCGACGCCGACGATGCGCGCCGCGGGCGCGAGCGCGCGCACGATGCGTGCCGCGGAGCCCGCACCGAGGCCGAGCAGCAACACGCTGTGCCGGCGCGCGGGCGGCAGCGCGAGCACGCTCGCGGCGAGCGCATCCCACACCGAGCGCGTCGCGATCTCGCCCGGTGTCCACGACGACGCGTAGGTGCCGTCGACGCGCAGCTCGAGGCGCTTGCCGCGAACCACGAGGCGGACGCGCTCGGCCCCGCGTTGACTTCGCTCCGCTGCGCCTCGCTGTGCGCGCCGATGCGGCGCGTACGAGGGCTTCGCCCTTTCGCCCTCGCTGGGCTCGGGCTGTGCGCGCGCTCCCGCGCGCTTGCTCGTCTTCCGCGTCATCTTCCCGCCGTGTCCACGCGCAGCGACAGCCTATTCCGCATCGACGCGCCGCGCGTCGCGCGCGTGGCGCTGCCCGTTCCGGTGAATTCGCTGTTCGATTACGCGGTTCCGGAGGCGCTCGCAAGCGATGCGCGTCCGGGTTGTCGCGTGCGCGTGCCGATGAAGACGCGGCGCGTGACCGGCATGATCGTCGCACTCGCCGAGAAGCCCGAGCGCGACGGCATGAAGCTGAGCGCGCTCGAGGCGGTGCTCGACGCGGAGCCCGCGCTGCCGCCGGCCCTGCTCGCGGCGATCATCGAGGAGGCGCACGCGGCGCTCTGCCCGATCGGCGTCGCGGTGCATGCGGCATTGCCGCCGGGTGCATCACCGCGCACCGAGCGCGCGCTCGCGCTCACGCCGCGCGGGCGCGAGGCGCTGCGCAGCGGAGCGCT
>JANNKN010000286.1:0-2077 GCA_031396315.1 Deltaproteobacteria bacterium | reverse complement strand
CCTCGAGGCAGCGCTGCTCGAGTGCTGCCGTCGAGTCGGTTGCGCGGAGTCCCGGCTTCCAGGTGATCTCGAGCGCGTCTCGCCCCTTCAGCGCGGTCCACGTGTCGTCCGCGACCACCGCGACGCCCGCTGCGAGGTGGTGCAGCATCGGTCGATCCGCCGGCGTCGCGGGCAGGCGCACGATGTGCCGAACCCCTGGGATCGCGCGCGCCTTCGTGTCGTCGACGCGTTCGACGTCGCCGCCGAAGTATGGGCAGCGCGCGACGACGGCGGTGAGCATGCCCGGCTCGCGCACGTCGAGGCCATAGCGAACCTGGCCCGTAACAATCGCAGCGACGTCGACCGTGCGCTGCGGCTTGCCGAGGATGCGCCATGCGCTCGCGGGCTTGAGCGGCAAATCGCCCGCGGGCGGCGCGAGCTTCGCGGCGGCTTCGGCGAGCTCACCGTAGTGGGCAGTTTGCCCGCTCGGTCCGAACACGGAGCCGTTCTCGGTGCGCAAATCCTCCGGCGTCACGCTCCAGCGCTGCGCCGCGGCGTGTACGAGGCGCCAACGCACGTGCGCGCCCACCTGGCGAAGCTCGTTCCAGGCCTCGGGGATGTTCGTGCTGCCGCCCGCACCCTGCGCACCGAACTTCGAGCGAATGCCCGGCGGCTCGGGCGACGCCTCGATCCCGAGCGGCAGCTGCTCGACGCGCACGCGCGACCAGTCTGCGTCCAGCTCCTCGGCGATCAGCATCGGCAGCGAAGTGATTACGCCCTGCCCGATCTCGGCGCCGCGCGCGCCGATCACGATCGCTCCGTCGCGCTCGATGCGCACGAACGCGCCGAGAACGGCGGCCGCACTCGGGGACGTCGGCAGCGCTGCGCGCGCGCGCGTCGGCAGGTAGACCATGACTGCGAGGCCCCCCGCCGCCGTCGCGGAGACGAGGATGAAGTCGCGTCGCGTTAGCGGAGCCGCCATCACCGAGCTCCTTCGCGATTCGCCTTCGCCGCCCGCCGAATCGCATCACGGATGCGCGGGTAAGTCCCGCAGCGACAGAGGTTCGTGATCGACGCGATGTCCTCGTCGCTCGGGTCCGCCTCGCGCGCGATCAAATCGGCGGCTGCCATCACCTGACCGACTTGGCACCACCCGCACTGCGGCACGTCGAGCTCGGCCCAAGCCGCGCACACGGCCCCTGCAACCGCGTCGCTCGACGCAACCAAGCCCTCGATCGTGGTGATCTGCCTTCCCTCGAGGCCCGCCATCGGCATCACGCACGAGCGCTGCGCGGCACCGTCGAGGTGTACCGTGCACGCCCCGCAGGCGCCGATGCCGCAGGCGTACTTCGTACCGGTGAGCCCCGCGTGATCGCGCAGATACCAGAGCAGCGGCATCGCTGGATCGCCGCCCCATTCGATCGATTGCTCGTTCAGCGTGAAGCGAATCGCCATGCGCACTTCCTCCCATCGCACCGACAGCGCGGCAAGCGCGTCGGTTCTCGTTCTCGCGCTCTTCTCACCAGCCGTCGCAGCGGAACGCCGCGTAGGTGCGCTGATCCCAGTCGACCCCGCCCTTCGGCACGATTGCGTTCGCACCCATCGTGGCGGCCTCGTTGCGCGCGAGCGCCTCGACTTCCTTCCCCACCTTCTCCTCGTTGCGCGCCATCGGTCCGACCGTCACGGTCGTCTTGCCCGTAACAGTTCCGAGCTGCTTGCAGCCCTCCACCTCGGCGGCGTTCGCGACGCGCACCTGCTCGCCTTCGGGCGTGAGCGGAACCCATTGGCACGCGCCAATGAGCAATGCGGCGGACGCGAGCGCAATCCCGGTAAATCTCTTCATCACTTCCCCTTCGCGACACAGTTCCCATGTCGTTGTAACGCACGCGGCGCAAAGCGGTGAGTGCGCCTCGCTGCGCGCGACGCTTCGCGTCGGTTTCGGTACCGCAGCGGATGCCCGATCTCGCGGCACTTGGGTGCACCCTACACCGAGGCCCCTGTTCGATCTCCGCTCGGCTGCGCCTCGCTGCGCGCGACGCTTCGCGTCGGTTTCGGTACCGCAGCGGATGCCCGATCTCGCGGAACTTGGGTGCACCCT
>JANNKN010000267.1:0-4074 GCA_031396315.1 Deltaproteobacteria bacterium | reverse complement strand
GGTGGCGCGCGACTCTATCCGAAAGCGTCCGCGGGTCGGCCTCGTACGCACCCGGGGTCAGACCCCGGGTGCGTACGAGGCGGCGGTCAATACGCCCGCAGCGCCTCGGCAGGGGAGATGCGCGCGGCGCGGAGCGCGGGCATCACGCCCGCGACGATCGCCACCAGCACGAGCGAACTGGTGATCACCGTCGTCGTCATTGGATCGGGCCAGCCCGTCAACTGGATTCCGCCGCGCGCGAATGCGCCCTTCGTCAGCTGGAGCAGCGCGATTCCGCCTGCGGTGCCGGCGAGGCCTGCGGAGCCCGCGACGACGACCGCCTCCAGCAAGAATTGAAAGAACACGTCGCGGCTGCGCGCACCGAGCGCTTTGCGCAGCCCGATCTCCCAGGTCCGCTCGCCGACCACCACGAGCATCATGTTCATCACGCCCACCGCGCCGACGAACAGCGTCACCACGCCAGCGACCACGAAGAAAAGCTGCAGCGCGGTAAACATCCCGAACAGCGTTTTCAGCGTCTCCCAATAATTCATGGACCACATCGATGTGTCCGTGTCGGGCGTGAAGTGCTCGTGCAGGCTGACCAAGCCGCGCACGGCCTCGATTGCGGATTGGCTCTGCTCGCGGGTCTTCGCGGTGAGCACGAGCTCCTGCACGTCGTCGGTCTGTTGGAACCAACGCTGCGCCGTCGTGTAAGGAATGATCACCAGTTGGTCGTCGGGGCTCCCCACGTTGGAGATCTGCGTACCCTTGTCGACCGTCACTCCGATCACGCGAAAGCGCATGCCGTTCAATTCGATCGTCTCGCCGAGCGCCGGAGCGCGGCCGAACAACCGCCTGCGTGCCTCGGGCCCGAGCACCGCGACGAGCCGCGCCTTGGCGACGTCTCCCCGCGAGAGGAAGCGACCTTCCGCAACGCCCACGTTGCGGACCAAGCCGCCATCCTCGTCCCACCCGACGATCTCGAGCAGCTTCGTCCGCCGCCCGTGGCGAACGACGGCGTTGACCAGCTCGATGTTGGGCGACGCGTGCTCGACGATGTCGAGCGCCTCGATGCGCTCGATGTGATCCGCTTCGAGATCGAGGGTGCGCGACATGCGCTCGCCGACGCGCTCGTGAGGGACGACTCCGCGGCCCATCATCACGAGCTTTGGGCCGATCTCCTCGAGTTCGTGGCGGAAGTGCTCGTTCATCGTGCCGATCTGCGCGGACAGGAACGTGAGCATCAGCGCGCCCCAGGCGACGCCGAGGGACGTGAGCGCGAAGCGCAGCTTGTGCGCGCGGATACTGCGCAGGACTTCGATGAGCAGCTCGCTCATCAATCGGCCCGGAGCGTGAGTGCGGGGTCGACCTTCATTGCGCGCCACGCGGGCACGACGCCCGCGAACAGCGCGACCCCTCCCATCACGATCAGCGCGGTGAAGACGATGTCGGGCGACAGCTCCGGGATCGGTACGAGATCGCGCAGGTCGATCGGGATGTTGTTGCGAAAAGCGTCGCTCGCGAGGAAGAGCGCACCGCCGACGCCGATCGCGACACCGAGCGCACCCCCCAGCGCGACGAGCAGTACGGCCTCGACGAAGAACTGCACGAGCACATCGCGGGGGCGGGCGCCGACTGCGAGCCGCACGCCGATCTCGCGCCGCCGCTCGCGCACGGCGTCGAGCATCAGCGCCAGGATTCCGATCCCACCGATCGCGAGGGTCGTACCGCCGATCAGCACGTAGAGCACGTTTTGCTGATCTAGCGGAATGCTCTTCAGCACCTCCTCGGGGCTGAACATCAGCACGGCCTCGTCGTCGTCCTTCGGAACGCGGAGGCGTTCCGCGAGGATCGAGCGCACTTCCGCCTTCGTCTACTCGAAGCGACGCTTGTCCTTCATGCGCACGAGGATCAGGTTCACCATGTCATCGGCGACGTAAGGGTTGTGCCAGATCACCTGATGAGTCGCCATCGGCACCCAGATCTGCTCGTCGATCAGCGGGCCGTCGCGCGCGAGCTGCGTGCCCACGCGCTGCAGCCGGCCGACGACGCGAAAGGGCGTTCCACCGAGCCGAATCCAATCGCCCACGTTCGCGCCGATCCGTTTCTGCGCGGTCTGCCCGATCACCGCGACGCGGCGCCGCAGCGTGCCATCGGTGCGAGAGAGCATGCGCCCATCCGCGATCGTGACACCGCGCAGCTCGAAGTTCTCGGGCTCGACGCCGCGAATGTTGAGGCTCGCCGAGCGCGGGCCGAAGCTCGCCATCCGGAAGTTCTGCGTCTCGGGCGCGACGAGGTCGACGAGATGGGCGCGCCGCCGCAGCGCGGCGACATCCTCCGCGATGAACCAGAGGAAGCGGCGATCTGCGGCGGGTGAGAAATCCTCCTTCACGTGCGCGGCGACGACGAAGATCATGTTCTTGCCAGCGCGGGCGAACGCGGCCTCCATCATCGTCTGCAAGCCGCGGCCCCAGCTGACGAGGAAGATCACCGCCGCGGTGCCCCACACGAGGCCGAATAGGGTGAGTGCGGTGCGCAGCGGCTGCGCGCGCAGTAGCCGCGCCGCCTCACGCAGCGACTCGCCGACCGCGATCGGGCGACGCCGCGCGTGCTCGGGCTTTGCGCCGAGCGCCCTCACTGCGCCGCCTGCGCGACGTCGTGCTCGATCTCGCCGTCGCGGATCTCGATGCGTCGCCGTGTGCGCGCTGCGATCAGCGGATCGTGGGTGACGATCACGACCGTCGAGCCCGCCGCGTTCATCTCGAATAACAGCTCGAGAATCTCGCGGCCGCGGTTCGTATCCAGGTTTCCGGTGGGCTCGTCTGCGAGCACGAGCGACGGATCGTTCACGAGTGCGCGCGCGATTGCAGCGCGTTGGCGCTCGCCGCCCGACACCTGATTGGGCCGAAACTCGGCGCGATGCGCGAGCCCCACCTTGGCGAGCGCCGCGAGCGCGCGCTCGTTGCGCTCGCGGCGCGGCGTTCCCTGATAAAGCAGCGGCAGCGCGACGTTCTCGGTCAGCGAAAGGCGCGGCAGCAAGTTGAACGCTTGGAACACGAATCCTATGTCGCGGCCGCGCACGCGCGCGAGCTCGTCGCCTGAGAGCGCGTCCACGGCCTCGCCGTTCAGGCGATAGCTGCCCGCGCTCGGGCGCGAGAGACAGCCGAGCAGCTCCATCAGCGTGGTCTTGCCGGAGCCCGAGGGTCCGACGACCGCGACCAGCTCGCCCGCAGCGATCTCGAGGTCGATGCCTCGTAGCGCGTGGACGTCCGCCTCGCCGGTGGCGTAGTGCTTGTGCACGCCGCGCAGCTCGATGAGCGCTTCGCCGGCGGCCGCGTTGCGTGCAGCCGCATCTCTCATTGCAGGTTCACCACGTCGCCTTCAGCCAGCCCTTCGAGCACCTGCACCCTCGCGCCGTCGATGATGCCCGTCTTCACCACGCGTTCTTCGACGCTCTCGCCGCTCGGCCGCTCGACGTAGATCTCTTTGCCGCGGTAGCGAAGCGCCGTCTCCGGCACGACCAGCGCGCTCTCGATCGTCTCGGCGATGATCTCCGCGTCACCGCTCATGCGCGGCCGTAACAACTGAGCCTCGGGGTCGGTGACGGCAACCTTCACCTCGAAGTAGGTGACGTTCTGATTGCGCTGCCCGACCGGCGCGATCTCGATCACCTCACCCGAGAACACGCGGTCGCCGAAAGCCTCGGTGCGGATGCGCGCCTTCTGCCCGATCGCGACGCGGGCGACCTCGTTCTCATCGACGAGGCCCTCGAGGTGCAGCGCGTTCGTGGCCGCGATCGAGAGCAGCAGCGTGCCACCCGTAACTGCCGTGACCGGCGAGACCGCCTGACCTTCCTCGACGGGGATGTCGAGCACGCGGCCCGCGAGCGACGAGACCACGCGCGCGTAGGAGAGCTGAGTGCGCAGCGTGCGCAGCCTCGCTTCGCTGCGCGCGACGCCGGCGATCGCGCTCTCGGAGCGCGCGCGTGCCTCGTCGAACTTCTGCGACGACACCGCCCCGCTCTTTTCGAGCTCCCGCGCGCGCGCGAGATCGAGCTCGGCATAATGCCTCTCGACCCGCGCGGCCTCGAGC
>JANNKN010000236.1:0-6418 GCA_031396315.1 Deltaproteobacteria bacterium | reverse complement strand
ATTACCGGTCACCCATCCCTAAACCAGGAGAACCATAACATGAACCATGAGTCCATGTCCTTTCTTTTTCAACCCCTCTCATTTCCTTCTATGATAGAGTATTGGTTCAAGGATCATACTTGGGACCTTGAAAGACTTTATTCTCGCCTGTTGTAGGGTTGCCAGGGTCTTCTCCAGGAGGATTCCCGCATGGCCAAGATCGAAATCACGCCCGCGATGCGCGCGGTGATCGGCGTCGAGTCGCCGCCGTGGACGCATGAAGTCACGACCACGAGTGTGCGCTCGTTCGCGCGCGGTGTCGGCTACACCGACGTCGTCTACTTCGACGAGGCCGAGGCCAAGAAGCGCGGTTACCGCAGCCTCCCCGCACCGGCGACCTACTTCGGCACACCGATCTTCATCCCCGGCAAGAGCAACGACACATTCAGCAGCCCGATGCTGCCCGGCCCGCGGCTCGAGCACGGCCTCAAAAACGTACTCGACGGCGGTGCCGAGACGGAATACCTCGAGGACATCTGCGCCGGCGACACGCTGGTCGTGACTTCTCAGGTCGCAGACCTCGGCGTGCGCGAGAGCAAGGCGATCGGCGAGATGCTGATCGTCACCAATCTCACGACGGTGAAGAATCAGCACGGCCGCGTGGTCGCGACGCAGCGCTCGCAGGGCCTGTTCTACTAGACGCGGCTCACACGAGTCGAAGGAGACGAGTGATGTCCATGACCTGGGACGCGTTCAAGGAAGGCGACGAGATTCCGGTGCTCAAGAAGAAGCCCGGCGTGACGCAGCTCGTGAAGTACGCAGCCGGCGGCGGCGACTTCAATCCGCTGCACCACGACTTCGCTTTTCCGCAGGCGAAGGCGATCGGTTCGATCATTGTGCACGGGCGCTTCAAGTACGCCGCGCTCGGCGAGCTCGTCTCGAACTGGCTCGATCACGGCGGCCGCATTCAGAAGATCAGCTGTCAGTACCGCGGCATGGACAAGCCGGACGCCGAGATGACGCTCGGCGGCAAGGTCGTGAAGAAGTACGAGCAAGCCGGCAAAAAGCTCGCCGACTTAGAGCTTTGGGTGAAAAACGAGCAGGGCCAGAACACGACTCCCGGCTCGGCGACGGTGCGCATCGACAGGTAGGCGCGCACCTCAGCTCTCGACGAAGGCCTTCAGACGCGCGAGCGCGCCGTCCCATTGGCGCGAGATCTCTTCGAGATATGCGTGCGCGTCGTCGAGGCGGCGAGGCTCGAGCTGCCAGATGCGCTCGCGTCCGCGCCAGGCGCTGCACACCAAGCCGGCGCTCGACAACGACTCGAGATGCTTGGTGACGGCTTGTCGCGACACGCTTGCGTTCTCGGAGAGCTGCGCGATCGAGCTTGGGCCGCCCGCGCTCAGGCGTGCGACCAACCGGAGCCGCGTCGGATCGCCAAGCGCCGCGAACAACGGCGCCGCTTCGCTCGCGCGCCGCGCCGCGGATTCAGTGCGCCTCGACATGGCTCTTCACGTTCTTCATCTGCTCCTGCCAGCCCTCGGAGTTCATGCGGAACGCGTCCGCTCGGCGCTCGGCGGGAATGCGCTCGAAGCCCGACTCAGTCACATGGAGAAGCGTGCCCTCGGGCGCGTCCTCGAGGTGGAACTCGACCAGCGTCGTCGGCTCGCTCGTGTAGTCGCACTGCGGATCCACCGCGTAGGGGTGCCAGCGAAAAGCGAAGCGCCCCGCGGCCTCGTCGATGCGCTCGACCGCGAGCTCCATCACCACGTGCTCGTAACCGGGCGTCGTGATCCTGCCGCGCACCCTGCGCCCTGCCGCGAACTCGCCTTCCAGTGCGACCTGGAACCAAGCCCCGAACTGCTTCGCCTCGACGAGCGCGCGCCACACCTTGGCCTTCGGTGCGCGGATCGCGATGTGCTTCTCGATGACGTCGGAACGCGTACTCACTTCATGCAACCTCCAAGTTGCATGAATACTCTCCTCACTCCCCGAATGCAACCCCTTGGTTGCCCTTTCCACGCGCCCGCGGAGATCACAGAACGACCTCGATTGCGACCCGCCTCGTATCGGCGAAACCGGGAAGAACGCGAACTCGCAGCGACGCCTAGGGCCAAACCGGCAAGCCCAAGAGCCCCGCAGTCTCCTCACACCCCGTCATGAGGTTCGCATTCTGGATCGCCTGGCCCGCCGCGCCCTTGCCGAGGTTGTCGATCGCGCCGCAGGCGACCACGAGGCCGGTCTGCGCGTTCACCGCGTAGCTCACGAAACAGAAGTTCGTGCCGGTCGCCCAGCCCGTGTGCGCGCTGCGGCCGTTCTCGAGCTCGCGTACCTTCACGAACGGCTCGTTCGCGTAGAGCACGCGCGCCGCATCGACGGCCTGAGCCGCGGTCACCGCTCCGCGCGGGCGCGCGTAACAAGTCGCGAGGATGCCGCGGTTCATGGGCACGAGATGCGCGGTGAACGCGACGGTCGCAGGCTGCCCTGCGACCTGGCCGAGCGCCGCCTCGATCTCCGGCACGTGCGGATGCGAGTCGAGCCCGTAGGCGAACATGTCTTCGTTCGTCTCCGCGTAGCCGAAATCGCTCGCGCCACCGCGGCCCGTGCCGGTGACGCCGCTCTTCGCGTCGACCACGAGGCCCTCGCTCTCGACGAGCCCCGCGTGCAACAGCGGCGCGAGCGCGAGCAGCGCCGCCGCGGGATAACAACCCGGGTTCGCGAGCCGCGAAACGCCGCGGATCTTCGCGCGCTGTCCGGGCAGCTCGGTGAGACCGTACGTCCAGCCCGGCGCGAAGCGATGATCGCCGCCGACGTCGACGATGCGCACGCTCTCGGCGACGCGCGCGAGCGGCTCGCGCGACTTTCCGGTCGGCAGCGACGCGAACAGCACGTCCAGATCCCCCACCGCGTCCGGCTCGAAGGCCTGGATCACGACCTCGCCGGTCGGGTGCCCGGCGAGCGCAGGGAAGCGCTGCGCAATCCGCTGCCCCGCCGTGCTCTCGCCCGCTGCGTACGTCAAGCGGAACGCCGGATGACCGACGCACAGCCGCAACAGCTCGCCGCCGCCGTAGCCGCTGATGCCGACGATGCCGACGCGAATGGCACCGCTCACTTCTTCCTCTCGCGGTAGTCGCCGAATTGCGCGTCGCGCTTGCTGAGCGCCTGGGTCACGCCCTTCGAGAACTCTTTCAGATACTCGCGCGACGACTTCTGGTGGAAGGCCAGCGCCTGGATCTCCGTGCCCGCCTTGATCGCCGCGCGCATGCCCATGATTTCCATCGCGCGGTGGATCGAGCGCTTGTTGAGCTGCTGCAAGTCCGGCGGGATCTTCGCGATGCGCTCGGCCACATCGAGCACTTTCGACTCGAGCTCGTCGTTCTTGAAGCAGCGGTTCGCGAGGCCCATCCGCACCGCTTCGTGCCCGTCGATCGAGTCGCCCGTGAGCATCAGCTCCATCGCGTTGCGCATGCCCGCGAGCCACGCGTGGAACTGGTTGTCCGGTGGGCTCATCAGACGCACCGGCGGATAGCCGATCTCCGCGTCCTCGCTCACGTAACAAAGGTCGCACGCGCTCATCAGCTCGGAACCGCCGGCGAGGCAGTAGCCGTGGACCTGGGCGATCACCGGCTTCGCGAGATCCCAGATCCTGAACGCGCCGTCGACCACGTGCCGCGGCCAATTCCCGTCGCCGCCGGCAGTGAAGTAGGGCTGATTCGCAGTGTTGTTACTGCCGAGGTCGTAGCCGGCGGAGAAGCACGGGCCCGCGCCGCGCAGGATCGAGACGTGCACCTCCGGATCGCGATCGGCGTGCTCGAGCGCGTCGAACAGTTCGCCGCGCATCGCATTGTTCAGCGCGTTGCGCTTCTCCGGGCGATTCAGCGTGATGCGCCGGACTTTCGGGCGCGGCTCGTCGACGAGAATCAGCTGGGTTTCGCTCACTTCGATTCTCCTGCAAACGCTTCCGCGAGAAACGCTTCGCTACGGCGCAGCGCCGTTTCGCCGAGCGGCATTGGGAACAGGTTGAAGCCGTGCACGCCGCCGGGGTAAATGGCGAGGTCCGCGCGATTCCCGGCCGCGAGCCAGCGCTGCGCCATGAACAGCGTGTCGTCGAGCAACGGGTCGAGCGTGCCGACCGTGAACAGCGCGCGCGGGAGGCCGCGCAGATCCGCGTGCAGCGGCGAGGCGTCCGGGTTCGCGCGTGTCGCGTGATCCGGCACGAAGTGATCCGTGAACCACGCAATGATCGGCGTCGAGAGCACGAGGTTGCGCTCGCCCCAGCGGCGCACGCTCGGCGTGTAGCCGAGGTCGTAACAACCGTAGACCAGGTTCGCGGCGGCGAACGGCGTCGCGCCGTGGCGGTCGCGCAGGCGCAGCAGCGTTACCGCGGAGAGGTGCGCGCCAGCGGACTCCCCGCCGATCGCGAGCTTCGCGGCCCCGAACTCGCGCTGCGCGTTCTCGGCGACCCACAGCGCAGCGGCTTCGCAGTCGTCGGGGCCCGCCGGATACGGGTGTTCCGGCGCGAGCCGATACTCGACGCTCACCACCGTCGCGCGCGCCGCCTTCGCGATCGCATCGAGCATGACATCCTGCTGATCGGCGGCGCCGAGCGTCCAGCCGCCGCCGTGGATGTGCAGATAGACGCCGCGCGGCGCCTCGTGCCGGAAGATGCGCAGCGGAACCTCGCCCGCCGGCCCACGAATCGCGCGCGTCTCCGCATGCGCGAGCCGCACCGGCGGCGGCAGCGCGCTCCCGCCCGACTCCCGTGCCGCACGAATCTGCGCCGGCGTCTGCGCCAAGAACGGCGGCTGCAGCGCAATCAACTTCTCGAGCATCTCGTTCGCCGCGTGCGTCGAGGCGAGAATCGCATCCGAAGAAAAGAGTCGCGGATCAACGTTCACGTTCGCTCCCAGCGAGATGTGAACGCTAGATCAATCAAATGCCCGCTGGGCCCCGATCTGAACCCACCTCGAACCCCGACGCCGCCCACGCAAGCGAAGCGCGCAGCCCGAGCGAAGCGAGGGCGGGAGGGCGAAGCCCTCGTACGCGCCGCTTCGGTGCGCACAGCGGAGGCGGAGTCCTCGACGCCGGAGCGAAGTAAACCGAGAACGAGCTGCCGCGACTCGATGCCGGGGACGAGCTACCGGAGAGCCCGCTGCACATCCCGCTTAATGGCAAGCCCCTCCGGCGGCAGCTTCGCATCTTCGGTGCCGAGCAGGAATGCATCGAGCCCGCCGACCTTCGTGACGCTGCGCAGCGCGCGCGTCGTGACGCGCACGGCGACCTGGCGCCCAAGCGCGTCACTCATCAGGTGAACGCGCTGCAGATTCGGATCGAACGTGCGCTTCGACTTGCGGTTCGAGTGCGAAACATTCTGGCCCGAGTGGACCTTCGACCCCGTGAGTTGGCAATGTCGCGGCATCGCTCAGACCTTTTTCTTGGCGTAGCGCTTGTTGAAGCGATCTACGCGGCCTTCCGTATCGAGCTGGCGCTGCTGGCCGGTCCAGTACGGGTGGCTTTCGGCGGAAATTTCGAGATGGACGACGGGGACTTGCACGCCGTCGATCTCGCGCGTCTTGGTCGACTTCAGCGTCGAGCGCGAAGTCCACTCACGGCCGGTCGCGTTGTCGAGGAACACGACCGTGTGGTAGTCGGGATGAATGCCTTCCTTCATGGCGGCTACCAGCTCGCCTTGCGCACGCCGGGCAGTTCGCCCTTCAGCGCCATTTCGCGGAGCATGATGCGCGACACGCCGAACTTCCTGTAAACGGCGTGCGAGCGGCCGGTAATGCGGCAGCGGCGCGAGAGGCGCGTGATGCACGAGTTGCGCGGCAGCTTCGCGAAGGCTTCTTGCGCCGCGAACTTGTCCTCGAGCGAGGCGTTCGCGTCTTGAAGCTTGGCGCGAAGCTCGGCGCGCTTGGCGGAGTGCTTCTTGATCAGTCGCGCGCGCTTGTTGTCGCGCAGCGTTTGCGAAAGCTTGGCCATGAATCGTGACTCCAGAGGCGCCCGCAGCCGGCGGCAGAAACGTTGACACCAGGCGGCGCGAAGGGGCGGCAAGCTAGGTGACCCGTTCGGGGAACGCCACGCGCGGATTGAAGAAGTTGGGTGCGGGGCGCGACCGCGCGGCGCGGGCGGGGCGGGGCGTCGCGCTTCGGGCCCTTGGCGGTGGGGGTTGCGGGGTTGGGTGGAGGTGGGGCGGGGCTTTGGGGCGCGCTTTCGCGCTCGCGACCCAGGCATCGTGGCGGCGTGGGAGTACGAACGTATGGGCGGGGACCGGGCCCTTCGGCTGCGATCGCCCCGCCCCGCCCGCGCCGCGCGGTCTTTTGCCGTGCGAAGCCATCGATCGGCGTCGACCTAGGACTTTGGATGGGGTGGGGGCGGGGCTCGGGCCGCATCGAGCGGCCCGCGACCCCCCGAATCCGCCGAAGGCACCCAGATCACC
>JANNKN010000207.1:0-1379 GCA_031396315.1 Deltaproteobacteria bacterium | reverse complement strand
GGGCGCCTCACGTAGAGCGCTCCCGGCGCGTCGACCCATTGCTCGACGAGATCGCCGAACGGTTCGCGGGCGAGCACGGGTGCGGCGGCCGGATCGCGCGGGACGCGTTCGAGGGGCGCGGAGGAGCACGCCGCGGACCCGAGCGCGGCGAACAACCCGAGCGCGCGAGCGAGCGGGTGCTTCATGCGTGCCTCCGGGGCTGTGCGATTACTCGAGCTCGATCGTGCCGTTGATGTCCATGCGCACGTGGCTCGTGCCGCCCTCGAGGCTCGGCGCGGGCGCGGACTCCGCCTTCGACATCATCGCCATGTCGGCGCGCATGTACGGCATCGGCGGCTGGAAGCCACCGCCGCCGAGATTCACACTGATTAGGCCGTAGCTCGCCTTGCCGAAGCTCTTCGCGACCAGCGCCGCGCGCGCGCGGAATGCGGCGACCGCCTCGGCGACGAGCTCGTCCTCGAGCTTGCGCTGCGTCTCGCGCGACACCGAGAACGAGATGCTGCGCAGCAACAGGCCGCTTGCTTGGAGCTTGCCGAGCAGCTTCGCGACGGCGCCCGTGTCCTTGCTCTCGAGAATCAGATCTTGGCTCGCCTGCCAGCGGATGATGCGATTGCCATCGCCGTACTCGGGGTAGGTGTTATAGGCGCCGCTCGTCACCTTCACGCCCTTCGCTTGCTTCGCGAGCGCGAGCGCCTCGCCCATCTGCTTGTTGATGCGGGCCGCGAGCTCCGCCGGATCCGAACCCGAGGCGGTGGTACCGATCAGGCCGGTGGTCCAGTCGTTCGCGACTTCGCGTTCCGCCGCCACACTGAAGCTGACCTGATTGCGCGGCTGCGGCAGGGTTTGCGCCGAGGCTGCGCTCGCGACGAGGCCGAGCGCGAGCGGGATCGAGAACACGCGGGCGAGAGAACGAAGGGCAATCATGGCTTCTCCTGGTTGGGGCGCACGCAGCCTAGCGGTGCGCGCGATACGGTCCGCACTGTGACTGCACACGAGCTCGCGATCTTCAACCGAACCCGCGACCCTTCGCTGCGAGCGCGGCGCGCATGCACGCGCTGACCGGCCGCACGGCGGACGCCGTCGTGCTTCCTTACTGGCTCGACCGGCCCGCGGGTGAAGCCCTCGCGATCGCGCGCGAGGCAGACCGGCTCGGTGCACGCGAACTATGGGTTGGTGAGATGGCCACCTTCGACGCCTTCGCGCTCGGCGCCGCGATCGCGCGCGAAACGTCGCGCATCGCGCTCACGCTCGGCCCGCTCGCGCTCGGCGTACGCAGCCCGGTGGCGCTCGCGCTCGGCGCGGGCAGCGTCTCCGAGCTCGGCGGCCGGCCCGCGCGGCTCGCGCTCGGCGCGTCGAGCCCCGCGATCGTCGCGGGCTGG
>JANNKN010000190.1:0-1761 GCA_031396315.1 Deltaproteobacteria bacterium | reverse complement strand
CGTCGCCGCGGGCCGCCAGCGCTGCACATAGGCGCCGCCCCACGAAGCCCGCCGCGCCCGTCACGAACACTCGCATCGTTTCGCTCGGCTGCGTCGTCAGTCGCGATCGAGTTCTTTGCTGACGCTGCCGCGCCAATTCGGCGCGCGCTTCTCGAGGAAGTGCGCGATGCCCTCGCGGGCATCGGCGTGGCCGCCGAGTCGCGCAAAGGGCGGACCCTCGCGCTTCATCATCCCGGGCGCATCGAGTGCGAGGCCCTCCCAGAGCAGCTGCTTCGAGAGCGCCACGGAGAGCGGCGCCGCGAGCGCGAACTCGCGCGCCTTCTCGAGCGCGGCCGGCAACACATCGGCGGCCGGCAACGCGCGCGAGGCGAGCCCGAGCTCGGCGGCCTCGCGGCCCGAGAATTGGCGCCCGGTCAGTAACAAGTCGGCGGCGCGCGAAAAGCCGATCACGCGCGGCAGCAGCGTGTGCGAGGCGAGCTCGGGCAGCACGCCGCGGCGCACGAACGCAAACTGCAGCTTCGCGTCTTCGGCAACGAAGCGCAGATCGCAGGTGAGCGGCAGCGTGATGCCGACGCCGATCGCGTGTCCGTTGATCGCGGCGATCACCGGCTTGCGCAGCATGAACGGCCACAGCACCGGCGGCGCGCTCGGGCCCGTGATCACGCCGCCTTCGCGCGGCTTGAACGTCTCGCCGCCGCTCGCGAGATCGGCGCCCGCACAGAAGGCGCGACCCGCGCCGGTCAGCACGACCGCGCGCACGTCGTCGTCCTCGTCGCAGGCGCGCAGCGCGGCATCGAGCCCGCCAGCCATCGCGCCATTCCACGCGTTCATCGCTTCGGGGCGATTCAGCGTGATCGTCGCAACCGCGTCCCGAATGCTCAGTAGTACGGTCTCGTTCACGATGTCTTCTCCTCGATGATGGGAGCTGCGGCGGGAGCGGGTGCCGTCGCCGGCTCGGGCGCGGCTTCCGCGGCCAGCGACTTCTCGAAGAACTCGGTCAGCTTCTCGAACCAGAGCAGACGGTGTTTTTCGAGGGCGAGCTCGTGGAGCTCGCCCTCGAACTCCACCAGCTCGACCTGCTTGCCGGCTTTTTTGGCGAGCTTCGCGAACTTTTCGGCGTGCTCGATGCGCACGCGCTCGTCGTGCTCCGAGTGCAGCAACAACACCGGGCGGTCGAGGGCTGCGACGTGCGCGAGCGGCGAGAGCTCGAGCAATTGCTTGTCCTTCAGCTTGCGCGCGCCCAGCACGCGCACCGACCAATCCGGCTCGACGCGTCCGCGCTCGTCGTCTTCGAGCAGCAGTTCGAGGTCGGTCGCGCCGCCGTGGCTCGCTGCCGCGCGGAACGGACTGTTCTCGCGCAAGATTCCGAGCAATGCCGCGTAGCCGCCGTAGCCGCGGCCGTAGATGCCGATCCGCTTCGGGTCCGCGATGCCCTCCGCCGCGAGCCAGCCGGCGGCGTCCTCGAGATCGTTCTGCATCGCGCCGCCCCATTCGCCGAAGCCCGCCGAACGCAAGCCGTCTCCGTAGCCCGACGAGCCCCGAAAGTTCGGCTCGAGCACCGCGAAGCCGCGGCGCGCGAGCCACTGCACGAGCGGATCGAAGCGCTGATGTGCGCGCTGATCCGGACCGTCGTGCACGAACACGATCGCGGGGGCCGGCGCCGTGTCTCCAGGCGGGCGCGTGAGATACGCGGGAATCTCGAGGCCGTCGCGCGCGAAGAAGCGCACCGGCTCCATCGCTTGCAGCTTCTCGCCCTCGAGG
>JANNKN010000188.1:0-1336 GCA_031396315.1 Deltaproteobacteria bacterium | reverse complement strand
CGCGCCGACATTGATGATTGCGCCGCTCGTGCCCGCCGCGATGTGCCGCCGGCCGAATTCGCGCGAACAAAAGAACGTGCCGTTGAGCACGATGTCCACCACCGTGCGCCAGCCATTAGGGGAAAGGTCCTCGGCTGGCACCGGGAAGTTGCCCGCGGCGTTGTTCACGAGCACGCTCGGGTGCTCGAGTGCGAGCCCGATCTGGTCGAACGCGGCCGCCACTTGATCTGGCTGGCGGATGTCGCACGCCACGGCGATCGCCTTCGCGCCGACTGCCTCGACCGCGGCGACGCCGGCGGCGCGGTGATCATCGCTGCGCGACAGGATCGCGATGTTCGCGCCGAGCCGCGCGAACTCGAGCGCGATCGCCTTGCCGAGGCCCGTCCCGCCGCCGGTGACGGCGACGGTTTGCCCGGCATAAGCGCCGGCGGGAAGAGCGTGCGCGCCGAGCGGCGGCGGTTCAGGAAGGCCCATCGTGTGCTCCGAAGTGAGGGGCGCAGTATTTCGCAGTGCGCGGCGCGCCGCCGCGCGCTTCAGCGCGGTTCGCTCACGTATGCTGCGCCAGGCCAGCGCTCCAACCGCTCATCGGAGATCGCCGTGACCGACGCCCCCCGCACTCTCGACACCGACACGCCCGAGCTGCTCTGCCGCATCGAGCAGCGCGTCGGCGTCGTCACGCTGAATCGCGCCGAGGCGAAAAACGCACTCACGATGGACATGAAGCGCGCGCTGCATCGCGTGATCCCGGAGCTGGGCGCGAGCGCCGACGTCGGCTGTGTGCTGCTCACGGGTGCGGGCGGTGCGTTTTGCGCGGGCGGGGATACCAAAAGGATGGCGAGCGAGGGGCGCCCGCCATCGCCCGAAGACAGGAAGCGTCAGTTGCGCTGGGAGCACGAGATTCCACGCGCGCTGCACCGGCTCGAGAAGCCGACGCTCGCCGCGCTGCCGGGCCCTGCGGCCGGCGCCGGTTTCGCGCTCGCGCTCGCCTGCGACTTGCGCGTGATGGCAGAGAGCGCGTTCGCGACGACCGCGTATGCGCGCCTCGGGCTCTCGGGCGATTACGGCGCGAGCTGGTTTCTGACGCGATTGTTAGGCCCGGCTCGCGCGCGCGAAGTGATGTTTCTGGGCGAGCGCCTGTCCGCCGCCGACTGCGAGCGCCTCGGGCTCGCGAACCGCGTGCTGCCCGACGCCGGCTTCGAAATCGCCGCATTCGAGTATGCGCGTCGCATCGCCAGCGGCCCTCCAATCGCGCTGCGCTTCATGAAGGACAACCTCAACCGCGCGATCACGGACTCGCTCGAATCCGTGCTCGAGATCGAGGCCGAGCGCATGGTGC
>JANNKN010000180.1:0-6407 GCA_031396315.1 Deltaproteobacteria bacterium | reverse complement strand
GAACCGGCACGGGCGCGGGCGGGGCGAGCTGCGCCGCGTCGGCTGCGGCCGCGAGCGCATCGCGCCGCTGCTCCTCTTCGACGAAAGCCACCAGTGCGTTCTCCGTTTCTTCGAGCGCTTCGAGCAGCGTCGCCTCGAATTCGGCAAGCGCGACGTCGCGCAGCGCCTCTTGCGCCTCGATCGTCGCGCGCACGCGCCCAAAGTCGAGCACGACCTGCGTGAGGTTGCCGATCAGGGAGCTCGTGTACGAGGCGGCGGTGAAGAGGCCTCCGGTCGTGAGCGACTCGACGCCGACGGAGCCCGTGAGCGTGAGGCGCGGCAGCGCCTGCGCTTTCGCGACGCCGATGCGCGCCGTCTCGGCCGCGAGCTGACGCTCGGCGCGCGCGACGTCGGGACGCCGTGCGAGCGCGGCGGCGGGCACGCCCACCGCGATCTGCTGCGGCGGAACCGGCACGGGCGCGGGCGGGGCGAGCTGCGCATCGAGCGCGCCCGGCGGCTCGCCGACGAGCACCGCGAGCCGCGCAGTCGAAGCCGCGATGCCGGTGCGCAGCTGCGGCAACGCAGCGCGCGTCTGCTCGAGATTCGCGCGCGCCTGCGCGACGTCGAGCCCCGTTGTTAGGCCCGCCTCGCTCCGCCAGCGCGTCAGATCGAGCGTCTCGCTCTGCGCGCGCACGTTCTCCTCCGCCAGTGCGAGCCGCTTTTGCAGCGCGCGCAGCTCGACGTAGGCCTGCGCGACCTCGGCCGCGATGCTCACGCGCACCGCGCGCAGGTTCTCCTCGCTCGCGCCCAGCTCCGCGCGCGCCGCCTCGACGCCGCGGCGCAGGCCGCCGAACAGGTCGATCTCCCAGCTTGCGTCGAAGCCGACGTCGTAGCTCTCGCGCGTTTCGGGTAGCGCGCGCTCGGCGTGGGAGCGCCCGGCTCCTGCACGCGCGCCGCTCGTCGGCAAGAGCCCCGCACGCGCACCCTTCCGTCGCGCGCGCGCCTCGCGCAGGCGCGCCTCAGCCACGGCGAGGTCGCGGCTGCCGAGTGCCGCGCGGGCTTCGAGCTCGCTGAGCAGCGGGTCGCCGAGGGCATCCCACCAGCGCGCGAGCGACGCGTCGTCGGGCTCCTCCGGCGTGAGCCCGCTCGCGAGCTGCGCGCGCCACGCATCCGGCGCCGGCCGCTCCGGCGCTACGAAATCCGGGCCCACCAGGCAGCCGGGCGCAGCGAGCGCTGCGGCGACGGCGAGCAGGCGCAGCGAAGCGGCGGACGATCTCACGCTTTCTTCCGCTCCTGCAAAGGCGCGCTGACTGGGACGCTCGCTCCGCGCGATCGGTTTACCCCGATCGCAGCCCGTAGCGCTCGCATTCTCGCGCCACGCATCAGGGAAGCTGCGCGAAGGCGCGCACCGGGAAGGTGCCCATGCCGGCGACTTTGGGCGGCACCGCGAAGAAGCGGAAGCCGCGCGCGGGTAGCGCCGCGAGGTTGGTGAGATGCTCGACGATGGGAATGCCGGCGCGCAGCAGCAGCGAGTGCGCGGGCCGCTCGCCGCCGGCGGTGTCGTCGATGTTCAGCGAGTCGATGCCGACGAGCGCGGCGCCGCGGCGGACGAGCGCTTCAGCGGCAGCGCCCGCGAGGTACGGATGCGGCTCGAAGTAGCGCGGCGTCGCGAAGTGCGCGCTCCAGCCGGTGCGCAGCAACACGGCGCAGCCTGTTAGGTCGCCGCCCGGCAGAGTACCGGCTAGGAAGGCGCGCTGGCCCTGCGGAAGGTCGACTACGACGCCCGGCAGATCGGCCAGGCTCTCGAGCGCGAGGCCTGACAAATCTGCGCCGTCCGCCCAGCGGTGCGCAGGCGAATCGAGGTAGGTGCCGGTGTTGGCGACCATCTCGATGCGCGCGATGTGAAACTCCGTGCCCGCCGCATAGTTCGCGCGCGAGGCCTCGCGCGAGAGATGATCGTGGATGCGCGGCGCCGGCAGGCCCGGGTACGTGACGAGGCCGTCGCGAATGGTGTGACTGAGATCGATGAACGCCATGTGCCTGAGAGTTGCACACGGTCGCGGGTCGCTTGCCGGGTTCGGTCGCACTGGGCGATCCTCGCGCACCATGAACGATCCCCTCTCCCGCCAACGCCGCTGGGTTTCGCCGCAGCCGGGCGACACGCTCGCGAGCGTTGCCGCCCGTGAGCTTTCGACCGTGCCGGCCGCCGAAGCCGTGAAGCAGCTCGGCAGCTGGAACCTGCACCTGATCGTGCGTCCGCTGCCCGGCCTCGCGCCGGGCGCGCTGCTCGGCAGCGACGTCGTCTACCTCGAGCCGCCGCTCGCCGCAGCGAAGTGACCGACCGCGCGCCGCGCATCACCGAGGCCGTGCTGGCCGCGGGGCACGACGGGCGCGCGGAGCTGGTGGTCGAGGTCACCTATGCGAACGGCGCCACCGCCCGGGTCCGGCTCGACGAGGAGGCTGCGGAGCCGGTGCTCGAGGCCGCGGGCGTCTCGCGCATCGAGGATCTCGTCGGCCGGCCATGGGATATCCTGGCCGCCGCTCTCGCGGGCTCCTAGCCCCAACAACTCTCTCAGGAGAACGCGCATGCTCGATCTCGTCATCAAGAACGGTCTGGTCGTCGACGGCTCCGGGCTGCCCGGCTTCAAGGGCGACGTCGCGATCACCGGCGGCAAGATCACGGCTGTGGGCAACGTCGGCACGACGAGCGCGCGCACGATCGACGCGCGCGGCCGCGTGATCTCGCCGGGCTTCATCGACCCGCACACCCACTTCGACGCGCAGCTCAGCTGGGACCCCCACGCGCAGCCGTCGGTCGAGCACGGCATCACGGCGATCGTGCCGGGCAACTGCTCGCTCTCGCTCGCTCCGCTGCGCGCGGATCAGCGCGACGCGTTCATCCGCATGTTCCGCCAGATCGAGGAGATGCCCGCCGAGGATTTCGGTGTGGGCGTCGACTGGGCGTGGGGCGAGAGCTTCCCGGGCTGGACCGAGCACCTGATGAAGCGCGGCCTCGGCATTCACGTCGCGCCGCTCGTCGGCCACAGCGTGATCCGCATGTTCGTGATGGGCGACGCCGCCAATCAGCGGATTGCCAGCGCCGACGAGATCGCGGCGATGTGCCGCGTGCTCGACGAATCGCTCGAAGGCGGCGCCGTCGGCCTAAGCACGTCGTTCGTAGACATGGACGAGAGCCTGCGCCCGGTGCCGAGCCGCTGGGGCCACGCCGGCGAGCTCGACGCGCTCTGCGGCGTGCTCGCGAAGCACGGCAAGATCCTGCAGATCGTGCACGAGTTCTACGACACGGAGCTCACGATCGCGCGCATCGATCAGCTCGCGGCGCTCTCGCTGAAACACGGCATCACCACCACGCTCTCGCCACTTTTCCATAATGAGGCGTTCCCCGACATGGTTCCGCGCGTGCTCGGGCGCGTCGAAGAACAATGGAAGCAAGGCGCGCGCGTGTGGCCGCAAGTGCAGACGCGTCCGATCGACATCAGCTTCACGCTCGGCACGCGCAGCCTGCTCTATCTGACGATGCCGACGTGGTACGGCGTCTCGCTGCTGCCGAACCGCGCCGCGAAGATCGCCGCGTTCAAGGATCCGGCGACGCGCGCGAAGCTCGTCGCAGAGGCGACGCCGAACCCGAACGATCCGTTCCAGCGCGTCGTGCGGCGCGACTTCGGCGACACCACCGTGCGCCAGACACACGACGCCCGTAACAAGCCGTACGAAGGCAAGACGCTCGCCGAGGTGGCGCGGGAGCGCGGGCAGAACGTGCCGGAAGCGATGATCGACCTCGCGCTCAGCGAAGATCTGCACACCTGGTTCGGGCGCATGCAGATCGGCCATCGCCAGGACGACGCAGTCGGGCAGATGCTCGCCCATCCTTATGTGCACGTCGGCGCGGGCGACGGCGGCGCGCACATCGGCGCCTTCGCGACCTACGGCGACACCGGCTACCTGTTCTCGCGTTTCGTGCGAAAGACCCACGCGCTGCGGCTCGAGGAAGCGGTGAAGAAGATCACCTTCGACCCGTGCTCGATCTGGGGCCTCGGCCAGCGCGGCCTACTGCGCCCCGGCTACGCCGCCGACGTAGTGGTGTTCGACGCCGACACGATCGACCGCGGCCCCGAAGTCGCAGTGCACGATCTTCCGAGCGGCGGCATGCGCTGGGTACGCCCCGCGGTCGGCATCGACACCGTCATCGTAGGCGGCGCCGTCGCCTACACCGCACAGGGCGGATACACCGACGCACGCAAGGGCGAGATCGTCTCGAAGCGCTGATCGCCCTCCTCGCAGCCCGCAACACGCGAAGCGCGCGGGAGGCGCGGCTCAAAGCCGCGCCGATCCGCGCCCTTCCCTTTGAGAAGGACCACACGCCCGCCCGAGCAAAAGCCACTGCGTCAGGGCCGGGGGCGCGCGGAGGCCGCATCAAGCGCAGGCCGGCCCCGAACTCCGTGCATCGCAAGGGCTTCGAAGCGACGCACTCTCCACCGCGCGTCGGAACACCTCAGCGAGGGGCCGAAGCCGAGCCAGCGGCCGCAGCGCGCCCCCGGTCCTGGCGCAGTGGCGACGCCGCGTGCGAGACCGCGGTTTAGCGGCGCGCGGCCTTGTCCGCGGCCTTATCGGCCTTCTTCGTCGCCTTCCGGCGCTCAGTGCGGTGCTTCGCCTGCACGATGCGCTTGTGGCGGACGCGCTTCTGCTTGTTCTTGCTGCGGGCCATGTCGTCTCCGGTTTCGCGCCCAGGGCGGGTCGCGGGGGGCGGGCGGCTTTGTAGGCCACGCGCCCGCGCGGGTCGAGGCCGGGGAGCCGTCAGCCGGTACCCGACGACTCCGCCGCCCCGTCTTTGGCGCCGACATCGCGCCAGTCGACGCTGCGCGTGAGCCACATGACCGCGGCCAGCGCGGCGAACAGGCCCAGCGCACCAGCAAGCAGGGCGTAGTCCTCGTTCGTGAGCAGCACGAACAGATAGGCGTAGAGCGTCGTCACGATGCCTGCGACCACCCCTGCGCGGCCGGCCTTGCGCAGCACCGCCCAGGCGTAGCCGCCGATCAGGCCGACGATGCCGCCGCTCGCGAGCGCGTAGGCGAGCCCGAAGCCGAGGTGCTCGGCTAGCGAGAGTTCGAGCAGGAAGAACAGGCACAGCGCCGCGCCCACGAGCAGGTATTGCACCGAGTGCAGCGGCGAGTTCGCGAGCACCTCGAACAGCCAGAGCGTCGCGAACGTGAGCGCGATGAAGAGCACCGCGTACTTCGCGCTGCGGTCGGCCATGCGGTAGGTGTCGACGGGCGTCAGCAGCCGCACGCCGAAGCTGGTCGGATCCGCAGCGCGCGCTGGCTCGAGCAGCGCCGCGAAATCGTCCGAGTCGCTCTGCGGCTGCGGGCGCACTCCGTTGCGCACGGGCTCGTCGGCAGCCAGCCAGCTCTGCGGAAAGCCGCGTCCGAGCGACGCAACTTTCCAGCTCGCGCTGAATCCCTGTGCACTCACGCTGCGATCCGCCGGCAGCCAAGCACCCGAGAAGCTCGGCGAGGGCCAGCTCGATTCGAGCTTCGCCGTCGTGCGCTCGCCGAGCGGCGCGATCGCGAGCGACTCGCTGCCGCGCGCCGTGAGTGCAACCGCGAACTTCGCGCCCGTGCTCGCGCGCTCGCCGAGTGGCACATGAATCGCGGCGCTGCTCGGCATGCTGCGCCCGCCGCCCGGCTCGAACTCGATTTTCTCCTCGCCCCAACTGAGCGCAGCCTCGTCGATCGCGCGCACCTCGGAGAGATCGACCACGAGCTCCGCGCGATCCCACAGCACCTCGCTCGGTGTAACGCCGAGCGGCGCGAAATCCGGCGCCGCGAACGCACCGCTAAGCGCGAGCTTCGCGTGATAGACGGGCACTTCGAAGATGCCGCGCTCGAGCGTCTTCGTTTCGAGCGCACCGGTTACGTCGAGCGTCTCGGGCAGGAACACCGCGACATCGCGGCGCTCGCGCTCGATCTTCTTGCCGTCCTCGAGCGTGTCCTGCCAGCGCACGACGAACGGCACCACGAGCCGCGGGCCTGCGATGCGCTGTGCACCGCCCCAACTCGCTGCGATGTCGCGCAGTGCTTCGTCGCGGCGTGCGGTCCGTTCGGCGATCACGTCGCGCACCATGCCGATCGGAATCAGCAGCAGCAACGCGAGGAACGAGAGCACGAGCAGGCGCAGTCCCTGAGAGCTGCGCAACGAGGCGAACCAAGCCGTCGGTTGCAAGGAATCTCCCTGTGCGGACCGGCGCCGGAATGAGCGCTGCAGCCGCAACGCATGGACTCCGAGAGCGGTGGAGCAGTTCCTTGCCTTGTTATTGCGCTCGCGGTGCGAGCGGGCGGAGGAGCCAGAAAAAGAGCGCAATCTGAGACAGTGTCGCCACTGCGAAGATCAACTCGAGTTCACGAGAGTCG
>JANNKN010000124.1:0-15925 GCA_031396315.1 Deltaproteobacteria bacterium | reverse complement strand
GCAGGCCCGTGCTGGCGCCGCTTGCGCGCGCGCTCGTCGGGCACCAGTCCGTCCACGACGTTCAAATCGAGGTGCGATCCGCGATGGTGCAGCAGGCACTCGCGCTGGCCGACGGAAACCGCAGCAGCGCTGCGCGTCTGCTCCACGTCAGCCGTCAGGCGATTCAGAAGATGCTGAAGCGCACGCCCAAGAAACGCGCACGCTGACGTCGCACTCCTCCGCTACTCGGCGCTCGGACTGGCGGTGTGCGCTGCGCCGGGCCCGAGCTGCTGGAGGACCGAGATCGCAGCTCGCCTGAACAGCTCCGCCTCTGACGGATGGCTCACCACGAGAGCGGCGATGCGTTCGGGGAGTGAACCGAGCAAAGCGGCTCCGAGATGGATCAACTCGTCGGCGTCGCCACCCACGACCTGCACGCCGATCAGCTCTCGAGAGGTGTTCTGGAAGATGAGCTTGAGGAGCTCGACGCTTTCGCTCCAGCGGTGACGAAGCGTGAGATCGCGGTGCGAGGCCCGGCCGACCGTGATCTCGATTCCCAATAAGCGGGCAGGATCTTCCCCGACGCCCACCACGGCGATCTGCGGAATCGTGTGGACCGCATTCGGGACGTCGCCAATCGGCACTTCGGCACCGACGAGCGCGTACGAGAGGGCAGCGCGCGCGGCGTGAGCAGCCGTGCCGATCCGAAACGGCGGCCCCGTGAGATCTCCCACCGCGAGCAGGCCCTCGATCGAGGTCCGGCCGTTCTCATCGACGCTCACGAATCCGCGGGCGTCGAAGGCGAGCCCGAGCGAGCTCTCGATCATGCCGTTGAGGCGCGGCACGCGACCCGCTGCCAACACGATTCGATCGCAGATCTCCGTCCGTCCGCTGGCGAGGCGAGCGACGGCATATCGGCACGACGGCTGCCCCTCGACCTTCAGGTCGATCAAGTCGTCCTCGAGGGCGACGGCGACTCCGGCGCGCTGAAGGCCGCGATGCACGTGCTCGAGGATGTCGCGATCTGCGAGTCGGAAGAGCTTGCGACGGCGCTCGACGAGCGTGACCTGGGTGCCGAGCGAGGCATACACACTCGCCAGCTCACAACCGTCCTCCTCGGCGCCCACGACGATCAGGCTTCTCGGGAGGTTCGGCAGCGCGAGCAGCGTCTCGGGATCGCATGCAATGCCGTGCGCGAACGGAAATCGCGAGGGTCGCCGCGGCAGGCTTCCGGTCGCGAGGACGATCCAAGGCGCCGACCACTCCCGACCGTCGGCCGTGCATACCTTGCCGAGCGTCCGGACGAAGCCGGCCTCGGCGACGATCTCGACGCCGGCCTCGCTCAGCTCGCGTTGCCGGCTGGCCGCCCACTCATGGACGCGGGCGCTCTTCCGCGTGCGTGCGGCGAGCAGCCGAGCGGCGTCCTCCGTCCCGCCCGGCCGATAGCGAACCGCGAGCTCGCGATGCATCGCGAGCATCGCAGCACCTGTTACGTGCGCGCCGCCTTGCGCGCTCTGTGCGTCGAGCACGAGGACCCGCGCGCCCAGCTGCGCCGCCGTGAGAGCGGCGGAGGCTCCTGCGATGCCTCCTCCGATCACGATGACGTCGGGCGTCATCACGCAGTCTCGGAGGGCGCCCCAGCACTCGCGATCCGCGGCGCTAGCTCAGTAACAACTCGCGGATAGCGTCGCAGCACGGCGCGTTCGAGGGTGCGCCCCGCCAGCGGCTTCTCGGCGCACAGATCCCAGAGTGAGTAGCGGTCGATCTCCAGTGCTTGGACTGCATCGATTGCGGTCGCCGACTCGACGTGAGGAACCCCGAGCAGAAGTGGAACGCCCCCGAAGACACCACCCACCTCGACGCGCTCGATCTCGAGCGGCGGAGCATCGCGCATCGGAATCTCGAGCAACACGGATCCGCTCATGAGGACCAGAATCGACTCTTCGGAACTTTCGCCGTCGCCCGCTCGGTAGATCGCGTGTCCCGGCTGGAACTCCCGCCGCCGCGTGCGCAGCGTGATGTCCATCGCCACATCGACGTCGATCGGACTCAGCGCGGAGGTTTCGACGATGAAGCGGCTCAGGTCGAGCGCGCGCAGCTGCAGCGACCGCCAGAGGGTCGAGCTTTCCGCAGCGCCGACGCGAAGGAACTGCACGCCGACGACGAAGCCAGTGGGGTCCGGGCGTTGCCACATCCCCTGTGCGTCGACCTCGAGCGTGGACCGCCCGAGCGAAATCTCGACGCGACGAATGGCCTTCACCTCGATGGGCTCGGAGAGCAGCAAGCACATTCCGCCGAGGCCGAGGTCGAGCGTCGCTCCCATCAGGAGCTTCTCGTTTTCGCGAACGACGTTGACGCGCGCGGTGAACGCAACCCGCGGCCCCGCGCGGCGTTCGAATCGGCGCGCGTCCCCGCCTCGCGAGGGCTCGGCTTGCCTCGACATTTATTATGAACCTCCGGGCCATCTTCGGCGGACCCGCTTCCGACTTGATTGCGCGACGCTCGGCCTCTGCGTAGTTGCTGCGACTCCGAGGCGGCTGGCGCTCTCGAGGGGTGGAACTCCAGGTGCGCACGCACGGGTGCGGTCCACCGGGAGAGGGTTGGCAACCAAGGTTGCGCTCGGCCCGGCTCGCGGATTTCGCGTCGCGCGATCCCTGCGACCTGCTCTCCCTAACACCCCGAGTCGTGTGCGCTGTCGTCACACCTCGGGTGCGTGTTTCAACGGAGATCGCCACTGATTTTCTACGAGCCGGCAGCCCGCATGCAACAACCTCGTCATGCGCTGGACTGCTCGGCCGATTAGGCCGGCACTCGATTCGAGTGAAAGAGTGCGAGATGAAGATCGGCGAGATACTGATCGCGGCGGGCCTGATCGACGCCAACCAGCTTTCGATCGCGCTCGCGGAGCAATCCCGCACGGGCGCCAAGCTCGGCGTGATCCTCGCCGACCTCGGCTTCACCAGCGAAGACGCCCTCAGCCGGGCGCTCGCGAATCAATCGGGCGTCGATCACATCGACGCCGACGACGCGACGATCGAGCCCGACGCGGTTGCGCTGGTGCCCGAGGCGGTCGCGCGCAAGCTCAACGTCCTGCCCTTGCGCGTCGACGATCGGAATCTCGTGGTCGCGATGTCGAATCCGACGGACATCGTCGCGATCGACGAATTGCAGCGCAGTGCCGCGCTGTTCGTGCGGGTCGTCTCGACCGGGCACCGCCAGCTCATGCGCGCGCTCGATCGCGCCTACGGGGCCTCTGGGATGCAGCGCTCCTCGCTCGAGGGGGCGATCCAGCGCGCGCTGTCCGAGGTCGATCGCGACGCGGCTTCTGCGCGCGGCGCGTTGATCGCGCTGGTCGACGAGATCTTTGCAATGGCGGTGCGGCGCGGCGCGACGGACCTGCACCTGCAACCCGACCCGCGCGTGCTTCGCCTGCGCCTGCGCAACGACGGCGAGCTCTCCGTTGGCGCCACGCTTCCGGTGCAGCTGCTCGCGCCCATCGTCGCGCGCATCAAAGTGCTCGCGGGCCTCGACCTTTCCGAATCGCGCACGCCGCAGGATGGCAAGCTGCGCGTGACCTTCGAGCGCGACAGCGTCGACATGCGCGTGTCGACGTTCCCCTCGGTTCACGGTGAGAGTGTCGTGATCCGGATTCTCGATCGCAGGCGTCAGAGCCTCACCCTCGATTCACTCGGGCTCGACCCCGAGAGCCAGGGAGCGCTGCGTCAGATGGCGCGCCGCCCGAACGGACTCGTGCTGGTGGTCGGCGCCACCGGTTCGGGAAAATCCACGACGCTGTTCTCCTTGTTACGAACGGTCGACGCTTCCGCGCGCAACGTGATCACCCTCGAGGACCCGGTCGAGTACGAGCTACCGCTCGCGACGCAGTGCCAGATCAACGAGAAGGCCGGCGTCGACTTTGCCACGGGCTTGCGCGCGATCCTGCGCCACGACCCGGACATCGTGCTGGTCGGCGAGATGCGCGACGCCGAAACCGCATCGCTCGCGCTGCGCGCCGCGATGACCGGACACTTGGTGTTCTCGACGCTGCACACGAACAGCGCGATCTCGACGATCGGACGCCTGCTCGACATGGAGCTCGATCGCTATCTGATCGCGAGCTGCTTGATCGGCGTCGCGGCGCAGCGGCTCGTTCGCCGCCCGTGCAGCTACTGCGCAGAGACCTTCGAGCCCGAGCCCGCGCTGCTCGAGAGCGCCGGGCTCCCACCGAATACGACCGGGAAGTTTCGTCGCGGCGAAGGCTGTGAGCGCTGCAACGAGAGCGGCTACTCCGGACGCGAGGCGCTGTTCGAGGTGCTGTCCATCACCCCCGAGCTGACGCGTTTGATCTCGCGCGGTGCACACGCGGACGAGCTGGAGGCGCGCGCGCGCATCGAGGGCTTCGTGCCGTTCCGCGAACGCGCCCAGCGCTCGGCCCTCGAAGGTCGCTTGACACTCGAAGAAGTCGCGCGAATCACGAGTGAGGCCTGAAGTGCCTCTGTTCCGTTTCGATGCGCGCGATTTCGCGGGCCGCTCCGTCAGTGGCGTCGAGTCCGCACTCGACCTGGGCGCTCTCGATCGCGCGCTCGAGCAGCGCAAGCTCGTGCTCGTGCGCGCGCGCCCAGGTGCGGCGCGCAGTCGCGCGCGCGAGACCACGAGCCGCGTGCGCATCGATTTCTGCCACCACCTCGCGACCGCTGTGGAAGCCGGCGTGCCGCTGACTGCCGCGCTGCGCGATCTCGGCGCCGACGGAGACAGCTCGATCGCGGATGTGCTCGACGACCTCACGCGCAAGGTCGAGGGCGGGCAGATGCTGTCGCAAGCGATGGACGCCCATCCTGCTGTGTTCCCGCCGCTGATTCGCTCGTTGGTCGCGACGGGCGAGCAGACGGGCGAGCTGCCGCGCATCCTGCGCGACCTCGTCGTGAATCTCGAGTGGAACGAGGCGCTCCGGCGCAAGCTGAGTGCGGCGTTGCTCTACCCCGCGATCGTGCTCACGGGCGTCGTCGGCCTGGTCGCCCTGCTCACCACCGTGGTGCTGCCGAACTTCCTGGAGCTCTTCGCCGAATTCGATGTCGAGCTCCCGCTCGTGACGCGCGCAATGATGGCGTTCCAGGGGTTCGTGACCGGCTATTGGCCGTTCATCGGCCTCTCGGTCGCTCTGCTCGTGGCCGGGTTCATCCTCGTCGTGCGCACCGAGCAGGGGCGGCTGCGCCTGCACGGGGCGCTGCTCAAAGCACCGATCGTCGGCAACGTGATCTCGATGATCGAGATGTCGCGCTTCGCGCACAACCTCGGCCTGCTCTACGGCGCGGGCGTCCCGATCGTGCGCGCACTCGAGATGGTCGCGGAGATCGTGCAGAACCGCGTCATGCGCGAGGTCGTTGCGGGAAGCGTCGCGGCCGTCCGCTCGGGCGAGACCCTCACCGACGCGCTCGGACGCAGTCAGCGTTTGCCTGCCTTGGTCATGCGTATGGTCGCGCTCGGCGAGCGCTCCGGCGGGCTCGACAAGGCGCTCGAGCACGTGGCGGGTTATTACGACCGCGAGGTTCCCGACCGCATCGACCGCGCGCTCGCGCTCTTCAACACCGCCCTGATTCTCGGCCTCGGTGTGCTGCTCGCGTCGATCGCGCTCGGCGTGTTCATGCCCCTCTACCAAATGATGGGGAACCTGAATGAGACGCCATGACGCCGCGCGCCCGCGCGCCGCGCGCGGCTTCACATTGATCGAGCTGCTCGTCGCGATCGCGTTGATCTCGATCGTCGCCGGCGCGCTCGCGCCTCTCGGTGTGCGCAGCTTGCGCGCCTCGCAGCAGGAGAAGACGCGCACGCGCATGGACTCGCTCATGCGCGCGATGATCGGCGACGCCGCGCAGGGCGAGTACGGCTATCTCGGCGACCTGGGTGCGCTGCCGCCCGCGCTCACGGACCTGAACGACGGCACCGGCAAGCCGCTCTTCGCACTGAACACGGCTGATGCGGTCGGCTACGGCTGGGCGGGGCCTTACGCGCCGGCGCTCGCGGCGCCAGGCGCGGCGGTGGTCGACGCGTACGGACAGCCGATTCAGTACGACGGCGTGACCGCGCAGCTCCGCAGCGGCGGCCCCGACCGGGCATTCGGAACTGCCGACGACTTGTTACGCCCGTTCGCCGCAGCCGCCACCACGGGTACCCTCTCCGTCACGGCGCTGGGCATCCCGAGCGGCGGCGGCCCCGCGCAGCAGCTCAGCTCTGCGCAGGTCGCGGTGTTCGTTGCCTCGTCGGTCGGCGGCGCACGAGGCGAGCAGGGGCTGGCCGGCGCCGGGCCCTTCACCGCGAACGGCCTGCACCTAGGGCTGCACGCGCTGCGTGCCCAGGGCATCGGTGCGTGGAGCAGCGCGCCCGTGGTGCGCGACGTCGTCGCCATCAAGCGCGGCATCGCGCAGCGCACGCTCGTGTTGGTGCAGCCATGACGGCGATCCCGAAGCGCAGCAAGGCGCCGCCGCAGCGCCGCGCGCGACTGCGCTCTCCGCATCTTTGCATCGACGTACGCGAAGAGGCCATCTATTGGGCAAGCGCGCGGGCGCGCGGCGCTGGCCTCACCCCTGAAGCCTGGGGCCGCATCGCGCGCGATCCGTCGATCTCCGCGGCAGAGCAGCTCCGCTCGCTCGCGGAGCACGGGCTCGGGCGCGAGCTGCGCTGCGAAGCGGCGCTGCGCGCAGCGGGCGCAGTCCACGAGCGGCTGCGGCTGCCCGCACTCTCGCGCGGTGAGCTGCGAGCGGTAGAGCGACGTCGCGGCGCTGCCTTCACCGAGCGACTGGGCGCCTCCGCGAGCAGCGCGGTGATCCGCAAGCGCGAGCGTGGGCACACCACGCTCTGGTTCGCCGGCGTGGACGATGCCGAGAGCGAGCAGGTGCATTCGCAGTGGCGGGAGCGCGGGCTCGAGCTCGACCGCGTGCAGAGCCGCCACCTCGCCATCGGTCAGCTCGCAGCCTGCGTGCCCGAGCTCGGCGAAAACGAAGTCGTCGCGATCTTCGACATCGAGCCCGAAACGGGCACCTGCGTGCTCGTCGATCGCAGCGGCTGGATCTTCAGCCGCGAGGTCCCCCTCCGTTTCATGGGGCGGCGAGTCGAGCTGCGCGTGGGCGCGCCGAGCGAGCCGGCGCCGCGCGTGCTCGAGGCGCACGAACCCACCACGCTCGAGCTGACGAGCGAGCCGGGAAGCGAGCCGGTGAGCGAGCCGGCAAGCGGCGAACCCGAGGAAGAAGAGTTCGATCCGCTCGCGGATCTGGCCGCGCAGGCCGAGCGGCTCGCGACTGAGCTGCGCCGCACATTCCGCTACGTCGAAGGGCAGCTCGGCGCCGCGCCCGTCGCACGCGTGTACCTCGCCGGTGAGATCACCGAGCTGATCGACCTTCGGCCCGGGCTCGCGGAGTACCTGAAGCTGCCGATCGAAGTGCTCGTCGAGCGCGACGGCGACCGCGAGGGGCGTCCGATCGGTGGAGCGGCCGTCGTGCTCGGCATGGCGTGCGCCCCCGACCGCGATGGCGGCAACCTGCTGCCGCTGCGGGTGCGCTCCGCGCGTGCCAGGCAGCGTCTGCGCCGGCGGCTCGGGCGCACGCTCGTCGTTGCGAGCTTGTTATTCGGGACCGCGGGCCTCGCCCTCGCGCTTCAACTCGGTTCGCTCACGAGCCGCGCGCTCGAGCTCGAGAGCCTGTGGCGCGCCGACGAGGCGGCGCGCGCGCAGCTCGCCACGACCGAGGAGGCCCGCGCGCGCGCCGCCACGCTCACGCGCGCGCTTCAGGGGCTGGACGCACCCGCGCCCAGCGCCGCCAGCTTGTTACGGACGCTCGCTCACCTCGTGCCCGACGACGCCTCGCTCCACGAGCTGCGCGCCGAGACGAGCGGCGAAGGCTGGGCGCTGCAGCTGACGGTCGAGGCTCGCGGCGACTCCACGGCGCGCGCTGCCGAGTCGGTCTCGGCGCTCGCGAGCAGCCTCGCCGGCGCGCCGTTCGTCGTGGTCGACGACGTCGAACGGGACGCGGAAGCGCTCGCGCCGCTCGAGCCGACGGACGACGCGCGGATGCGCTTCCTGCTGCGCGGCCGACTCGCGCCGATCGCGTACACGCGCGGCAGTGCGGGGAGTACGGCGCAATGAGTCCCTTGCTGCGCAAGGCCGATCTCGCGCTCGCCGCCGCGCTCGCGCTCGGGGTGCTCTGCGCTGCCATCGCGCTGCTCGGGCCCGGCCGCGCGCGCATGGACGGCGCGCACGCAAGTGCGGTCGAGCTGCGCGCGCGCATCGAAGACTGGGCGCGCGTGCGCGCTGGCTATCGCCCGCCAACGGAAATCGAGCGCGCCGGATGGCGCTCGCGCTGGGACGCGCTGCTGACGCGCACCACCGAGGTCGAGGGCGACGCCGCGCTGATCGCCGACGTCGGCGCTCGCCTGGACGTCGGGGGACTGCGCCGTTTCCAGGTCACGCCGCAGCTCGAACCCAGCGAGCCGCGGGGTTCTGCGACGGAGCTGCGTGCGCCCGCAGGCGACGGCCACATCGCTCTCGAAGGCGTGCCGCTCGAAGTGAGCTTTCTGGCGAGCTATTCCGAGCTGCTCGCGGTGCTCGAGCGCGTCGAGCGCGGCGGCGCGCCCGCGCGCATCGAGGCGCTCGAGATTCGGCGCCAACGCCCCGGTGTCGCCGTGAAGTTGCGGCTCACCTGGTGGATCCGTGTGCCCACGGAGTCGGCGTCGTGAACCGCAAGATGCTCATCTTGCTCGGCGCCGCCGCGCTCGCCGTCGCGGTCGAGAATTTTCTGTACTTCCGCCCCGAGCCGGCGCCCCCGCCCGCGAGTGATTCCGAGGCATCTGCGGAGGTTCCGGCCGAAGGCGCTGAAGCGGCGCTCGCCGCCGTCGCTCGAGAAGCGTTGGAGGCGTACCTCGCCTCGTTGCCCGAGCCCTCGCGCAACCCATTCCTCACGCTGGCGGAAGCGAACGCACTGGCGCAGGGCGGCGGTGCAGAAGTGATCGACATGCCGCTGCTCGAGGGCACGCTGACCAGCCGAGAACGTCGCGTCGCCTGGCTGGACGGTCACATCGCGCGCGAGGGCGACCGCGTGCGCGGCTTCGAGTTATTACGGATCGAGCCGCGCGCCGTGTGGATGGGCGGGGGCGCGGAGCCGCTGCGCCTCGAGCTGCGCGAGGCACCGAACGCAGCCGTTCAAGCAGCCGAGGCCGAGCTCGAAGCCGAGCTCTCAATCCAAGTGGAGCCACGATGATTCCCGATCGACGAATTGCATTTCCGCTGGTGGTTCTGGTGCTGGCGCAGCTCGGCTGCGTGGGGATCGCGCCGGCGCCCGTGCTCGAGCCGAGCGCTGCCGCTGAGGCGCCGCAGCCGCCCCTCAGTGCGCCGCCGCCGACGCTCGCGCCGCGCACGCTCGCGGTCCCCGAACGTGAGCCGCGCCCGCCGGCACTGCGGCTGCTCGAGGCGCTGCACTTCTCGCTGCAGCTCGAGAACGCCGACCTTCGCACCGTGCTGCTCGGGCTCGGCCGCGACAGCCCGCTCAACGTGGTCGTCGCACCGGATGTCGCGGGCAGCGTGAGCGCCGATCTCGAGGACGTCTCGCTGCTCGAGATCCTGGATCAGATCGTGGTGGGCCGCGGCTATCGCTACGCGGTAGACGGAAACCTGTTGCGCATTTTCCACGAAGATCGCGAGACCCGGACTTATCAGGTCGATTATCCGAGCTACGCGCGCAAAGGCTCCACGCGCGTCGCGCTCGCGGGCTTCATGAGCGCCAATGCGAGCGGCGGCGGCAGCAGCGGCGGCGCTTCCTCGGGCGGCGCTTCGGCTGGAGCGCAAGACAGCAGCGTCTCGGAGGTCGAAACCGCGCAGGATGGAGACCTCTGGAAGGAGATCGAGGCAGCGGTACGAACCGTGGTGTTCGGGGCGCCCGACGCGGCGCAGGACGCAGCCGCCCCGGCGACGGCCGAACCCAACGCGCTCGCGGCGCGGCGCGTGATCGTCTCTCGCCAGTCGGGGCTGGTGAGCGTCACGGCCGAGAGCGCCGTGCTCGACGAGGTCGAGCGTTACCTCGACGCGGTCGCCGAGAGCACGCAGCGCCAGGTGCTGATCGAGGCACAGATCATCGAGGTGCGCCTCGGCGACGAGCTCGACCTCGGCTTCGACATCGAGGCCGCGACCGGCTCGAACGGCGTGTTCGAGCGGCTGATCGTGCCCGGGCTCCGAGAGGGCACGCTCGCGCAGAGCCTCGCGCCCGTGCTCAACGAGGGCGGCGTCTCGATCGGGTTCGCAAAGGACAACTTCGGGCTGATCCTGCGCGCGCTCGCGAAGCAGACGGATGTGCGCGTGCTCTCGACTCCGCGCGTCAGCACGCTCAACAACCACAAGGCGATGATCAAGGTCGTCCGCAACCAAGTCTTCTTCGTCGCCGAGACCGAAACCATCGTGAGCGACGACGTGGTGCAGACGAACACCGAGTTCGTCCCCACGATCGTGCCGGTCGGCGTGAACCTGGACGTGACCCCGCAGATCTCGGCGAACGGCGAGATCACGCTGCACGTGCGACCGAGCGTCTCGGAAGTGGTGTCGGTCGCGCAGCAGCCGAGAAGCAGCGCGAACCTGCCGCAGAACGGCAGCTTGCCGATCGTGGACGTGCGCGAGACCGACAGCGTGCTGCGCGTACACGACGGCGACACGATCGTGATCGGCGGCCTCGTGCAGAGCCGCGAGTACGAGCAGGATCGCAAGGTGCCGCGGCTCGGCGAGCTGCCGTACATCGGCGCCCTGTTCCGCGGCACGCGCACCGAGGAAGTGCGCAGCGAGCTGCTCATCTTCCTCACGCCGACCGTGCTCGACCCTCCGCGCGTGGCGCGCGTGAGTGCGGAAGCGCGCGAGCGCCTCGAGCGCGTCGATGCGATCGGCCGCTCCCGCACGAACACGCGGCCGTGGTGGCGCAAGCCGTTCGGCAAATCCTACGGAGCGTTCTGAGATGCGGATGTCGCTGTCGCTGTCGCTGAGCTTGAGTTGCTGCCTCGTCGTCGCGGGCTCGGTGCACGCCGACGAACAACGGACGCTCGACAAATATCGCGCGAGCGCAGAGCGCTTCGAGGCGGCCGCGGCGGCCGAGCGGCGCGGCCTCAGGTCGGAGGCTCGCGTCGGTTATGAGCGCGCCCTCGCGAGCGACCCCGAGTTCGTCGAGGCGCTCGTCAACCTCGCGCGGCTCGAGCTCGCCGATGGAGATCTCGTCGCCTGCGCGCGCTGGCTCGATCGGGCCGAGGCGCTGCGCGCCGACTACGCGCTCGTCGCGTCCACGCGCGGCTTGCTCGCGCTCGCGAGCGGCGATGGAGCGAGCGCGCTCGAGGCGTTCGAGCGCGCGCGGCGCATTTCGCCCGACGACGCCGAGATCGGCGTCAACCTCGGCGCCACGCTGATCGCGCGCGGCCGCATCGCCGAAGCCAAGGGAGTGCTGGCCGAGCTGCTGCGCGCGGAGCCCGATCACACCGAAGCGCTCTACAACCTCGCGCTCGCCGACGATCTCGGCGGTGACCGCGATGCCGCGCGCCTCGGCTACGAGCGCTTCCTGGCGCTCGCGCGCACTGACGATCCGGATCGAGACGCGGTTCGGCAGAGGCTCGATGAGCTCTCCGCCGAACGGGTCTCGATGCGCGAGTCGAGCCTCGCTTCCGAGGTTCGTCCCAACCTGAAAGAGAGGGGAGAGAGATGAAGAGTGAAATGCATTCCCAAGGCGGGAAACGAGATCGAGGCTTCACGCTGATCGAGATCCTCGTCGGCGTGGCGATTCTCGCGATCCTGTCGGCGGCGCTGACGCCGTTGGTGATCAAGTACGTGAACGATGGCCGCCGCGCGCGGGCGCTCTCGGACTCGCAGGCAATCGGGCAGGCAGTCCTGGCGTTCCAGCTCGACACGGGCATGTGGCCGGCGAACGGTGACGCGAATCCCAACGACCCGGGCGAAATTTCGCGCCTGGTCGGGCTGCCGTCGCCGATTGTGGTGGCGAGCATTCCGGGCGGCACGGGCGCAGCGGGCAACTGGGACGGCGGCGGAAGCGGCGGCACTGCCGCTTCACTCCAGGATCATCTGATCCGGAACCAGAGCCCGACGCAGACGCCCATCTACACCGTCAGCCTGTCGGCGCCCGAGCCGCCGGGTTGGAACGGGCCCTATCTGAAGAACGTCCCGATGGATCCTTGGGGCCGACCGTTCGTGTGCAACGTGCGGTACCTCGACGGCGCGCAGGTGACGACTGCCGCCATCGAGGACAATCACGCGGTGCTCTGCCTCTCAGCGGGGCCGAATGCCGTCTACGACACGCCCCTCGACGACGCCACCCAGCTGCAACTGCCGCTGGTAGACGATGTCGGTTGGGCGATTCAGGGCGACCAAACGCCGTAACAAGCACTGGCGAGCAAGTACGGGGCAGCCCGCGGTTCTCGCGGGTTGCCCCGTTTTCATTGGGGCGAGCGGCGCTGCTTCTCAGGCTCGAGACGAGCGCGCAGCTAGCAGCGGCGGGTGCGACTCACGCGCGCGTCAGCGGCGGCTTGACGTGTCGATCCAGCGCAGGCCGTGAGGCATGACGCCAGCCGTTCGCCTTCGGCACCACACGCGTGTGCTTCCACACCATGTCCTCGATCGCCGGGCTCGGCACATACTCGACGACGGCCTCCGCCAAGATCTCGCGCGCGAGCTTGCAGTCGTAGCGCCGCACCGCATCGCGCAGCTTGTCGAGCAGCCGCAGCAGCTGGTCCCAAGGCAGCGAGTGCTCGACCGCCCGCAGGATCATCGGGTGCTCGGTGCGCGCCGCGTTCGCGCCGATCAGCAGCTCTTCGTACAGCTTCTCTGCCGGGCGCAGTCCGGTGTACAGGATCTCGATGTCACCGTCCGGGTTCTGCTCGTCGCGCACGCTCGAGCCCATGAGGTGGACGAGCCGGCGGGCGAGGTCGTCGATGCGGACGGGCTTGCCCATGTCGAGCACGAAGACGTCTCCGCCCGTCGCCATTGCGGCCGCCTGGATCACGACCTGCGCAGCTTCCTCGATCGTCATGAAGTAACGGATGATGTCGGGGTGCGTGACCGTGATCGGGCCGCCGCGCGCGATCTGCTCGCGGAACAGCGGAACGACGGAGCCTGACGAATCGAGCACGTTGCCGAAGCGCACCATGCAGAAGCGGGTTCCCGAGCCGCGCCTTTGCAGTGCTTGCAGCACCAGCTCCGCGAGCCGCTTGGTCGCGCCCATCACGTTCGTCGGGTTCACCGCCTTGTCGGTGGATACGAGCACGAAGATCTCGACGCCGGCTTCGTGCGCTGCCAACGCCGTATGGAGCGTCGCAAACGTGTTGTTGTGAATTCCATCCGTCACGTTCTGCTCGACGATCGGCACGTGCTTGTAGGCAGCCGCGTGATAGACGGTGTGCACGCCATACACCTGCATGATCTCGCGCATCCGGTAGCTGTTCGTCGCGCTCCCGAGCAGCGCGACGATCTGAACGGGCCGGGGTCGCGGCTCGCTCGCGAGTATCAGCTGCAGGTTCTTCTCGATCGCGTAGAGGGCGATCTCCGACTGCTCGAACAGCACGAGCCGAGTCGGCTTCAGGCGTACGATCTGACGGCAGAGCTCGCTGCCGATCGAGCCTCCGGCGCCCGTCACGAGCACCGACTTGCCGTCGATCGAGCCGCGCAGCAGCGCTTGATTCGGCGCAACCGCTTCCCGGCCCAACAAGTCGCACATGTCGACTTCGTGGACGTCGTCGACGCGCACACGACCGGCGACGATGTCGGACAGGTCCGGGATGGTGCGTACGTGGAGCCCGAGCGGCTCGAGCTGCGCCAAGATCTCGCGCCGGCGGCGACGGGACTCCGAGGGGATGGCGAGCAGTACGCCGGTGATCCGCTGCGCGGGAATCAGTCGCCGCAGCTTCGCCGGATCATGGACCTCGATCCCGCCGATTGCGCTGCCCCAGAGAGCGGGGTCGTCATCCACGAACGCGACGGGCCGGAATCCCTTGCCCCCGAGCAGCGCCATCGCGAGCCGCGCACCCGCGTCGCCGGCGCCATACACGACGACACGCTGCCCGTCTGGATCCGCCGACTGCAGCGCGACGCGCACCAGATATCGACTCCCCGCGACGTAGTTCAGCGCCAGCGCCCAATAAGTCAGGAGCACTCCGTGGGGCACTGCGCCCCGCCAGAACCAGACGTCGAAGGCCAGCAGCAGCGCGACCGAGGCAGTGACGCCGACCACGATCGTCGCCATCGCTTTGGCGCCGATGTAACGGAGCACCGCGCGGTACAGGCCGAGCTTCGCGAAGACTGGAACCGTCGTGATGCCGGCGCCGGCGTAGAGCCATCCGCTGTCTGCGGCCGCCGTCGCGTCGACCGTCAAGGCCAACGAGGCGAACAGGATGAGCGGTAACACGACCACGTCCGCAAGGACCATGATCGCTCGCTTGAGGGTACGCGGGAGCCCGGTAGCGGTCTGGATCAGACGACGGACCCGGAGCGTGTCGATCAAGTGTGGATTCCTGTGCGGCTCGCGAGGATTCGGGCGAGACGCGGACGGGTCGCTGAGGGTTGGCGCGTGCAATAACAACTTCGGCTGCGCGACGAGGGGCGCAGCGAGCTTTGCGGGTACCCCCCCGTAATAAAACGAGACGCCTGTACGTCGTTCTACCGAGTGAGCGTGAAGATCAGGACGAGATTCGCGCCGTATTCGCCGCTTCGGCGCGTGTTCGCGCTCGTCAGCTCAGCTCGTCTCGCAGCAGCGCGACCAGTTCGTCGACCTGCGCACGCGTGTACACGAACGCCGGCGCCAGCAGCAGCGAATCGCCGGTCGCCTTCAAGTGCAGGCCCGCGTCGAACAGGCGCTTCTGCAGCTCGTTGCCCGCAAAGCCGGGCGCGCCGTCCTTCGCGCGCACGTCGATGCCGGCGAGCAGGCCGTAACCGCGCACGTCCGCCACGGCCGCGAGATCGCAGAGGGAGAACACGCGCTCCTGGAAGTAGGGCGCGAGCGCGCGTGCACTCTCGAAGCTGTGCTCGGCGTCGTAGAGCGCGAGCGTCGCCAAGGCCGCGGCGCACGCGGCCGGGTGCGCGCTGTACGTGTAGCCGTGGAAGAACTCCGGCGCGTGTCGCGGGCCGCGCTCGACGATCGCGTCGTGCACGCCGCGCTTCACTGCGACGGCGCCCATCGGCTGCGCGCCGTTCGTGAGCGCCTTCGCCATCGTGATCAGATCCGGCGTGACGCCGAACGTCTGCGCTGCGAATGCCTGCCCCGTGCGGCCCCAGCCCGTAATCACCTCGTCGAACACGAGCAGGATGCCATGCTGATCGCACAGCTCGCGCACGCGCTCGAGGTAGCCGCGCGGCGGCGGGAGGCAGCCCGTCGAACCGGCGATAGGCTCGATGTTGACGGCGGCGATGTTCGCGAAGCCGTGTAGCGCGCCGAGCCTCGCGAGGTCGTCGGCGAGCTCGCCGCCCTTCTCGGGGAGCCCGCGCGCGAAGCGGTTCTCCGGCAGGTGCGTGTGGCGCATGTGCACGACGCCGGGCACGCCGGTGCCGAAGCTCTCGCGGTTGCGCACGAGGCCCGAGAGCGCGACGCCGCCCATGTTCACGCCGTGATAAGCGCGCTCGCGGGACACGAACAGCGTGCGCTGGCCTTCGCCGCGCGCGCGGTGGTAGGCGAGCGCGATCTTCATCGCGGTGTCGACGGCCTCGGAGCCCGAGTTCGCGAAGAACACGCGGTCGAGCCCCGGCGGAGTGAACTCGGCGACCCGCGTTGCGAGCGCGAAAGCCTTCGGATGGGCGCGCGTGAAGGTCGGCGTGTAGTCGAGCGTCAGCAGCTGCTCGTGCACGGCATCGGCGATCTCGCGGCGACCGTGGCCGAGCGGACAGCAGAAGAGGCCCGACGAGCCGTCGAGCAGTTTGCGCCCGTCGGGCGTGAAG
>JANNKN010000118.1:0-3447 GCA_031396315.1 Deltaproteobacteria bacterium | reverse complement strand
GCTTCTTCACGTCGATCGACTCGATGCCGCGCAGCCGGCTCGTCACGAGCTGCAGCCCGTTCGTCTCGCACAGCGGCACGAAGCTGTGCCCGCTGCCGATCGCGCGCACGCTGCGCCCGGCGGCCGCTGCACGCCTCACGGCGGCGCGCACCTCGGCGAGCGTCGTAGGCGCCGTCTTCTCCGCGGGCGTGAAGCGCACCGAGCCCGACCAGTTCGACCATTCCGGAGGCTGCCCGCTCGCCGCGAACGCGCGCGCCACCAGCCCGCTTCCCAGGGCCGCGGCGGCCGCCGCCTCAGCGGCGCCGCGCAATAATGCTCGGCGTCCGATCACTGCGACTTCCCCCGCGCCGCGATCGGCCACAGCTCGCGCACCTTGCCGTCACGCACCACGTGATACACGTCGTAGAGATTCACCGTCGGGTCGCAGTGCGAGACGATCAGCTCCGCCTTCTCGCCGAGCGCGAGTGTGCGCGCCTCGCCCGTGAACGCGCAAATTCCGTGCTCGTCGCCGCCGTAGAAGTAGTTGAGCCCCGCGCGATCCTTGAACTGCGGCTTCGCCTCGGGCTCGTGCGCGAACGCCTTGAAGCCCGCGTCCACCGTAATCAGTTGTGGAACCGGCTGGCTGATCGCGGTCGCGAGCACCGTCAGCGACGGCTCGAACGTGTCGAACAGCTCGCCGTCCGCATCGCCGATCATGCGGTACTGCACGTCCATGAAAAGATAGGAGCCGACCTGCAAGTCGGTCATCCCGGCCACGTCGCAGTCGATGTCGAAAGTGCCCGTGCCGCCGCCGGTGAGCGTCTTCACGGCGATTCCTCTGCGCTCGAGCAACGCCTTGGTGTCCACCGCGGCGGCCAGCGACTCGAGCGATTTCTTCTTGCGCTCCTCGCGGCCGACGATGTGCATCACGTGGCCCGCATACGCCTGCAAGCCGTCGAAGCGCAGATGCTTCGCCGCCGCGATCTCGCGGGCCAGCGCGAGCGCGGGCTCACCGGGCGCGATGCCGGTGCGGCGCGTGCCCGTATCGAGATCGATCAGCACGCCGAGCGTGATGCCCGCCGCCGACGCCGCCGCGTCGAGAGCGCGCGCCGCGCTCGCCGCATCCACGACCAGCTGTACGCCCGGCGCGCGCTTCGCGAGCGCGACCACGCGCGCGAACTTATCAGGGCTCGCGAGCGGCGACGTGATCAGCACGTTGCCGACGCCCGCGTCGACCATCACCTCGGCCTCGCTCACCTTCGCCGCGCACACGCCGATCGCGCCGAGCGCGAGCTGCTTCTTCGCGAGAATCGGGCACTTGTGCGTCTTTACGTGCGGGCGCAGGCCGATCTTCTTGCTCGCAGCGAACGCCGCCATCTTCGCGAGGTTGCGCTCGAGCGCGGCCTCGTCGATCAGCAGCGCGGGAGTCGGGAGATCCGCGAGCGCGATCGGCTGCGCGAGCACGATCGGGTGCTCTTGATTCCGCTCGCCTGCCGTCTCGCTGCGCGCTTCGCTTGCTGTCGCCATTCCGCTGCTTCCCTCTGCGCGCGCACCGAGCGCGGCTGCACTCGCGGCCACTGCCGCGCCGCCGAGCAGCGCGCGGCGCGTGACGCCGTGTGCGTGCGCGCTCATCGCGGCGTCGCCTGCGCGGCTGCGCCCACGCCGACCCAGTCACCGAACTTCGCCCCCTCGGCGATCCAGCGCTCGATGCGCGCGAGCTCCGCGGCCGTGAGCGGCTTGCGTTCGCGCGGCATGCGATCCGGCGAGCTCGCCGGCAGCGACAGGCGACGCATCAGCTCGGACTTCTCAGGGTGACCGGGCACAACCGCGAGCCCGATGTCTCCACCCTGCAGAATCCGCGCGGGAGAATCGAGCTGAAGATTCGCGTAGCGCTGCTTCGCGCTGTGACACGCGACGCAGTCGCGCACGAAGATCGGCCAGATCTCGCGCAGAAACTGCGTCGGCGGCTCCGCCGCACGAGCGGAGGCGGCAACCAGCAGCAACGCGAACACGGCGAGCAGGCTTCGCATCGCGCGCATCTTGTCTCGCAGGCGCGCGCGCCGCCAGCGCAGAATCGCGACACAAGCGGTGCATACTGCCTCGCGGAGGACGCCCGCATGCTCGCAGCTCGCATCTTTCTCGGGCTCTCGGCTTTGCTCTGGACGCCCTACGCGATTCAGTGCCTGATCGACCCGGCGTCGCTCAGCGAAGCCGCGAACCTCGCGCCCACGAGCGCGACCGGCACGGCGGAGCTGCGCGCGATGTACGGCGGCCTGCAAGGCGCGCTCGGCCTGCTCGCGCTCGCGGGCGCACTGCGCCCCGCGCTCGCGAGGTACGCCCTGTGCGCACTCGGCGTCGTGTGCGCCGGCCTCGGCAGCACGCGCCTCGCTGCAGCGGCGATCGGCAATGCATTCTCCGGCTACACCCTGGGCGCGCTCGCGATCGAGCTCGGAACGGTCGCGATCGTGCTCGCAGTCTGGCGCCGCGCTTCGCCCATCGGCGCCTGAGAGGTTTCCCGCGATGACGCTGCCCGAGCCGCTCTATGACCCCGCGCTCGACGCGCACGTCGCCGAGGTGCGCGCCTTCAACGCGAAGCTGCCGCGCGAGGACGCGCGCATGCAGTGGACGCCCGCGGCAATCGCCCGCGCGCGCGACCTGACGCAGGTGATGGGCGGCGTACTCGCGAACGCCGGCATCGCGGGCTTCGAGACGCGCGAGATCACCGGCCCGCGCGGCCCGATCCGCCTGCGCAGCTTCGTGCCGAATGAAGTGCGCGCTGTTTACTACGACGTGCACGGCGGCGGCTTCTTCATGGGCGCTCCCGAGATGGACGACCGCGACAATGCGCAGATCGCGCGGCGCGCAAAGTGCGCCGTCGTGAGCGTCGACTACCGGCTCGCGCCAGAGCACGCGTACCCGGCCGGCCCTGATGACTGTGAAGCTGCCGCGCTCTGGCTGCTCGCGAACGCGCAGCGCGAATTCGGCACGAGCCGGCTCGCGATCGGCGGCGGCTCCTCGGGCGCAAATCTCGCCGCGACCACACTCGTTCGCATGCGCGATCGCCACCAGAGCGCGCATCCCTTCCTCGCCGCGAATCTCGTGTTCGGCGTCTACGACGTCTCGGGTACGCCCTCGCAGCGACGCGGCGGCATTCAGAGCTTTCGCGACCTCTACCTGCCGACCACGTCCGGCGACGACCGCAAGCACCCGGACATCTCGCCGCTGTATGCGGACCTAACAGGCCTGCCGCCCGCGCTGTTCACGGTGGGCACGAGCGACTACCTGTACGACGACTCGCTGTTCATGCACGCCCGCTGGCGCGCCGCCGGCAACGAGAGCGAGCTCGCGGTCTATCCGGAGTGCGTGCACGGCTTCACCGCGTTTCCGCTCGCGATGGCGAGGGCGGCGAGTGCACGAATCCACGACTGGTTGGCAAAGAAAGTGGGGTGAGCCGAATGTGCGAGCGCG